>JAUMYD010000004.1 GCA_030528765.1 Bacillota bacterium | reverse complement strand
GAAGGCCACTTCCTCTGGCCCGGCTTCGGCGATAACTTCCGCGTTCTGGAATGGATCCTCAAACGCTGCGAAGGCCAGGTAGAAGCTGATGAAACCGCCATCGGCTTCGTTCCCAAGGCAGAGGATATCAATCTGGAAGGCATGGATTACACCATTAAAGAAGGCCACAAGTTTGGTCTGGAAGATCTGAAAGGGATCCTTTCCGTAGAAAACGATTACTGGCTGGAAGATGTAGCCAGCATCCGCGAATTCTATGCCAAGATCGGCGATACCATGCCCAAGGAATTGCTGGACGAAGTGGACGCCATGGAAGCACGCCTCAAAAAATAAGTTTTCCAAAGCAGAGATATGGATTCAGCGCCCCCGCTTTTTCCGGGGGCGCTTTCTTATTGTTTCCACCCGATAAAGAGCCTGCTTTATGGGTATCTTTTATCCTTCGATATCTCGACAAAGCGCTGAGGATGGTGTATACTAAAATTGATACGCACCCTCTTTCCCTTCTTTCGGAAAAATTTTTTGGGTGAAACTTGTTTTATTCGCAAATAATTCCAGCGGCTTTCCTTTTGCCGCATGAAAATATGAGGTAAGCAGAATGAATAAAAAACCCTTATTGCTGATGATTCTGGATGGCTGGGGTCTGGCGCCTGCCGGGCCGGGAAATGCTATCTGTTTGGGGAATACCCCCAATTTTGACCGGCTCTGGTCCAGATGCCCCCATAGCAGCCTGGGCGCCAGCGGCCTGGATGTGGGCCTGCCGGATGGGCAGATGGGTAACAGCGAGGTGGGCCATATGAATATGGGCGCCGGCCGGGTCGTTTATCAGGAGCTGACTTTGCTGAATAAGGAGATTGATGAAGGTTCTTTCTTCCGGAATGAAGTGCTTTGCGCTGCCATGGAAAATGCTCGCCAGGGCCATGCTCTGCATCTTCTGGGCTTGGTCTCGGATGGTGGCGTTCACAGCCACATGAAGCATATCCGTGCGTTGCTGCAAATGGCCAAGGAACAAAAGCTGGAGAAGGTTTATATCCACTGCATCACCGATGGCCGGGATACGGATCCCCATAGCGGCCTGGGCTTTGTGAAAGAGGTAGAAGAATATTGCCGGGAATTCGGCCTGGGGCGTGTTGCCACGGTCATGGGTCGTTTCCATGCTATGGATCGGGATAAGCGCTGGGAGCGTGTGCAGAAGGCTTATCGGAGCTATGTGTTTGGCCAGGGCCAGAAGGTAGCAGAGGCGCTGCCGGCCATTGAGGCTTCCTACGCTGCGGGCGTGTCAGATGAATTCATCGAGCCCATCGTGATTTGTGATGGGGAGCAGCCTCTGGCTACCATTCAGGATGGGGACAGTGTGGTTTTCTTTAATTTCCGTTCTGATCGTCCCCGGGAGCTGAGCTATGCGCTGACGGATCCGGAATTTAAGGATTTTGACCGGGAAGGGGACTACCCCAAAACCTATTATGTTACCATGACCCAGTACGATGAGGGTCTGAAGCATGTGCATATCGCTTACCCGCCCCGCCGTCTGGTGAATACCTTTGGGCAGGTGCTGGCAGAAAATGGTCTTTGTCAGCTGCGCATCGCAGAAACGGAAAAATACGCCCATGTGACCTTCTTCTTCAATGGGGGTGAGGAAGAGACACTTCCCAATGAAGATCGGGTGCTGATTCCTTCCCCGAAGGTGGCAACCTATGATCTGCAGCCGGAAATGAGTGCGCCCCAGGTCTGTGATGCGGTGATCGAACGTCTGCAATCCGGCAAATACGATGCGGTGATCCTGAATTTTGCCAACCCGGATATGGTAGGTCATACCGGTGTGCTGCCTGCTGCCATCAAGGCTGTGGAAACGGTGGATCTCTGCATCGGCCGCGTGGTGGAGACGGTGCTTTCCCTGGGCGGGAAAATGCTTCTCACTGCGGATCACGGCAACAGCGAGCAGATGCTGGAGGGGGACAGCCCTTTTACAGCCCATTCTGTGAATCGGGTACCCTTTATCCTCATCGGTGGGGAAGAATGCGTCTCCCTGCAGGATGGCCGCCTGGAGGACATTGCCCCCACCATGCTGGAGCTGATGGGACTGCCGCAGCCGGAAGAAATGACGGGGCATAGCCTGCTCTGCCTCGCATGATTTCGTATTTCTTTGAAAAGGGAAGATGCAATGGACAGCTTACAAAAGAAAAGAGAGGAAATCATCGAATTCGGCCGTTTGGGCTATGAGCGGGGTCTTTTCACGGGAACCGGCGGGAATATCAGCTGCCACTGCCCGGAAGGGCTGCTGATCACTCGCAGCGGCGTTTCTCTGCGGAGCATGGAGCCAGAGGACATCCTTCTGGTGGATGGAGAAGGCCGATTGCTGGAAGGGGCAGAGGGCTTTCGTCCCTCCATCGAGACAGGCTTTCATGCTGCCATTTATCAGGCGCGGCCGGAAGTGAGCTGCGTCTATCATACCCATGCCACATATTGCACATACTGGGCATTGCGGGGAGAAGAGCTGCCCCTGCCCACCTCTGTCTCCCGGATTTTGCTGGGGCGGACGCCGCTGGCAGGCTATGCGGAGCCGGGAACGCCTGAACTGGTGGAGAGGATTCTGCACGCATTGCAGGCTGTGCCGGAGTGCAAGGCTCTGCTGCTGGCAGGCCACGGTGCAGTGGTCCTGGGTGCTGGTGCAGAGGAAGCCTATTATACCGCGGAGCTGATGGAACAGACCGCTCAGCTGGCTTATATGCTGGAGGGAAGGCGGCCTGCTGACCGCTGCGAATATTTTTGATAAATTTATTTTTATAAACATTTAAAAACAGCGTTAAAAAAGGAGGTTTTACCATGTTTGATTTTAAGTATCTGTCTGCTGCTGATCCGGAACTCGCGGAGATCGTCCTGAAGGAAAAGAAGCGTCAGGCTGATAAGATTGAGCTGATCGCTTCCGAAAATTTCACTTCCAAAGCAGTTATGGCCACGCAGGGATCTGTGTTGACCAATAAATATGCCGAAGGTTATCCCGGCAAACGCTATTACGGCGGCTGCGAATATGTGGATATGGCAGAGGACCTGGCTCGGGAACGCGCCAAGAAGCTCTTTGGCTGCGAGCATGTAAACGTACAGCCCCACAGCGGCGCACAGGCCAATATGGCTGCATACTTTGCACTGGTGGAGCTGGGGGATACCATTCTGGGCATGTCCCTGGCCCACGGTGGCCATCTGACCCATGGTTCCCCGGTGAATTTTTCCGGCAAGCAGTATAATTTCGTCAGCTACGGCGTGGAGCCGGATACGGAAGTTATCGATTATGACAAGCTGATGGCACAGGCTATGGAAGTGAAGCCGAAACTGATCGTTGCCGGCGCTTCTGCCTATCCCCGTAAGCTGGATTTCGCCAAATTCCGTGAGATCGCAGATGCCTGCGGCGCACTGCTTATGACGGATATGGCGCATATCGCTGGTCTCGTGGCAGCGGGTGAGCATATGTCCCCGGTTCCTTATTGCGATGTGGTCACCAGCACCACCCATAAGACTCTGCGCGGCCCCCGCGGCGGCATGATCATATGCAAGGAAGAATATGCCAAAGCCATTGATAAAGCGGTATTCCCCGGCCTGCAGGGCGGCCCGCTGATGCACGTCATCGCAGCGAAGGCTGTTGCTTACGGCGAAGCGCTGAAGCCCGAATTCAAGGCCTATATCCAGCAGGTCGTCACCAATATGCGGGTCATGGCGGAAGTCCTGATCGCCAATGGTCTGCGCCTGGTCTCCGGCGGCACGGATAACCACCTGGTTCTGGTGGATGTACGTCCCTTCGGCCTCACCGGCAAGGTGGCGGAGAATATGCTGGACGAAGTGGGCATCACCTGCAACAAGAACGCCATCCCCTTCGATCCTGAAAAACCCGGCATCACCAGCGGCCTTCGTCTGGGTACTGCTGCCATCACCACCCGCGGCTTCAAGGAAGAGGAGATCCGCCAGACTGCGGAAGCCATCAGCCTCTGCCTGAAGGGCGAAGCTGCCAAGGCCAAGGAGATCGTGGATGGCCTGACCGCCCGTTTCCCCATGTATGAGGACTAAGCCTTTATCCGGGGATAAGCTAAGATTTTGAGATGATATGAGAAAAGAGGGAGAAGCGTAAGCTTCTCCCTCTCTTTGTGGGGTGGGGGATTGTGTTATAATAAAGATTGAAATAGATATGGTTTTTTTTGATGGGGAGGATTTAATGATAACAGATCAAATAATTGTTGATTTCCGGGAAAGAGTAAATCAACACGATTTTGTGTATAATAAATATATCTCTAACCAAGGAAAGAATCATTGGAACTGTATTTGCTCTGCAATGGATTGGATATCGGTCGCTGTATCTTATTTACAAAATCGCTCTAGACCGGATAATATTCAAAACAACCATTTTTCTAGTATTGAAATTTATATGTATATTTCATTGATTGATATGATTTTTGAATCAGTAAAACAACTGCATAGGGTTTTTGTGGCTGATGAAGTTGTTTTTGATGGGGTTACGGAAATTTTTAAATATAACTATTATTGTAAGGATGATAATGATTATTTTAAATTAATTCGAGCCTGTTTTGGTGCTCATCCCGTGAACTTAAATGATTATTTTAAGAACAAAAAACAGAAGGAGAGACGTTTTGCTAGTTACTCAGATCCAGTCTGTGGCAATGGTGATTATGGGGTTTTCCTCTATAGCAGCAACCCTAATGAGGAGCCAATCCGATTTGATATTTATTTTGA
This sequence comes from Bacillota bacterium, assembly GCA_030528765.1. Taxonomy (GTDB): domain Bacteria; phylum Bacillota; class Dehalobacteriia; order UBA4068; family UBA4068; genus RGIG3155. The sequence continues at coordinate 22,820 of JAUMYD010000004.1, read as the reverse complement.
TGAATTAAACAAGTTTTTAAACCGAAATTATTCTTATCTGGAAACCTTGATTCAAAGAATAGATGAAATGGAGGAAGATGAGGGTCAAAGACTACGCGATATCGAAATTCAACGTACTAGCGATGCATGTGCTCAATTAGATATTCTAGCCGAAGAGAATAAAAGACGTTATGGTGAAGATTTTAATTCTGCTTATAACCCTGTTATTAAAGAATTAAGGTTGATTTTTGGAACACAAATTACAAATTCCGCAAACGCTACTTTGGTGAAGAAATTTCGAGAGTATCTTTATCCAGCTATCGAAGAGCTTTTTGAGTGTTTGCAAAACATGACCCACGAAGAAATATCGACATTTGAAGAAATGGAAAGACTGCTGCATACTGAAAAACATTCTGTTAATAAGGGATTGGGTGTGCTTGCAAGTAACATATTTGAAGGTTCAACTGAAGATATGATATGGGTGCCTTGTTTGATAGACTATATCTCTCCTTATGTCGAACTAGAGGGATCTGAATCACAGGAAGAGCTTTATCTTTTGTCTTTGGCAGGATTATATGAAGCTCATTTAAAAAAAATAGCAAAAAGAGTGCTATAAAATTTTAGCAAAGCTTCAAATAACAATCTTGATAACCCCTACACAAATCCCCCGCTATCTTCCGATAACGGGGGATTCTTAGCTTGACAATATTTCGTTATATGGAACTTCTTATTCCAGTGTTTCCACCAGCTCCACCAGCCCATCAATAAAGGTGATGCTGAGCAGATTGCCGTTTGCATCAAAACTGGCCTGGCCGCTGATGGGAACTTCAATCTTTTCGGCTTCCTTGTTGCAAAGCACAGTGGCAGTAAAGACGAAAATCGTCTCGATCTCGGTGGGGGTGATCTCCGGCTTTTTCAGCTCCATCTCCCGGTTCAGACCTACGCAGAGGCTGTGGATCTCATAAAGACCGGCATCCCAGCATTGGTAAAGGACATCATCCGGCATGGGGCCATCCTCCGGGTTGGACTCCAGAATGGCATTCATAACCTCAGAGTGAATAAAGGCCTGCACCTCTTCCGCAGGGGTTGTCTCCAGCCCTAAAGAAGGCAGAGTTTCCTGAATAAAGCTGGCATAGGTTGCATTGGGCCCAGTGAAAAGCTGCTCCAAGGCACCTTCCAGCTGCTTCTCCGGGTTATTTGAGCTGCCCGTAGGCCAGATCGCCAGCACAACGATAAGCAAAAGCACAATGCCCAACAAAATCAGCAATATCTTTTTCATGGCTGTTCCCTCTTTCGTAAAAAATTGACTTATTGATTATGATAGCATTCTGCCTGCACTTCGTCAAGTTAAAATGCAGCAGAGAGTATATTTATTCGGCTGCTGAAGCTTGTTTTCTATCCACCAGGGTCAGAACCAGCACTGCTATCAGGATCAGCAGCATCCCCAGTATGGTTTTCCCGCTATAGGGTTCTCCCAGGACCAGCAGCCCCATCAGAATAGCGGTAAGCGGTTCGAAGGTACTCAGCACGGAGGCTTTCTGTGAGCCAATATGGCGGATCCCCATTGGCAGCAGTGCTGCTGCACCCAGAGCCAGTGCCAAAGATACGATCAGCTGCATTCCCCAGCCGCTCCAGCTCATGCTTACGGGGAAATCACCGGAAATCGTGGCCACCGCTCCGGTCAAAAAGGCCATGAAAAAATGCAGATAAAAGGCCAGCTTCATAGGGTGCATCCTTGAAAGGCCACTTTTTTCCAGGTGGATCATATACCAGGCATAGGTCGCGCCGGAGAAAAAGGCCACCAGTGTTCCCGCAATGCTACCGTTCAGTTCCGGGCTGTAGCAAAGGAGAACGCCCAAAAGCGTCATGCCCACGCACAAAGCCGAAAGAGGACGGATCTTTTCTTTATAGAAGACAGCGCTACCCAAAAGGGTGAAGGCCGGATAAGAAAAATGCAGGCTGGTCGCCATGCTGGTCCCCACCATGCTGTAGGAGCCAATGAGCATCATCATCGTGATGCCCAAGGAAAGGGCCAGGATAATGATTTGCTTGAGCTCTTCTTTTTTCAGTTTTCGTTCTTCCTTTGGCAGACGGAGCAGCAGCAGGAAGGCGAAGGGCAGGCAGAGAAGGCAGCGCAGGAAGCAATTGCTGAGGGAATTCCCACCCTGGCTGATGATATAGGTAACGGCCCAGGGCGTCAGACCATATAAAAAGGCTGAAAGCGCGGTATAAAAGACCCCTTTAAAGTAATTGTTCATTTTTCATTCCCCAAAAAATATTTTGCTTGGATATAATAGCAAATTCCGGGGAAACTGTCAATCCTGTCCAGCTACAGCCACTTATCAGAGAAAGCAAGGAGCAGCCTTCTCCTACTCCGGGGGCCTCCCGGGCAGAGGACAGGCTGCTCCTTTGCATAGCTTTTCTGCGGAAGGCTGATTACCGCTGGGCTTATTCCGGATCCGTCCGGATCAGGATCCTGCTGCTGTCTCTGTTTCGCAGGGCCAGAGTGAAGCCGCGCAGTTGGTAGGCCCGAGGGTCTCCAGCCGGAGCAGAGAAGAGGCAGCGGATCTCTGCTCCCGGGAAGAGACCGAGCTCCGCCAGCCTTTCCTTCTGGCTTTCTTCTGCGTCCACCCGCAGAACGCGGGCTGATTTCCCCGGGGGAAGCTGGCGCAGGCTGTATATTTCTTTCTCCATGGGCATTTCCTCCTTTGCAGATAGGCTATTCCGGAGAATGCCTTTTGTGCAGGCAGCATTATTTTTCCAAAGGCTGTGCATAGAGGAATTCCCTGGGTTCAGCTGCGGGCAGAGTGATGCTGCTGCTCTGGCTTAGCTGTGGCTTTACTCCATAAAGGGCGGAGAGGCTTTCCAGAATGCCCCCGGGATAATCAATGGCCTTTTCCATGGTTGCAGCAGGACCGATCGCCTGAATATGCAGAGGGTATTCCAGTTCTTTTTTGTTGATCGTGATAACATACTTGCTGTCCTGTATTGGTCTGCCGCTTTCCCCACTGAAAAGGAGCTGGCTGCTGAGCCTTTCCCCGATCTGCATACGATAGGTGAAGCGCTGCCCATTGATGGCAACTGCCTCCGCTCCACTCAGAAAAAGCTCGTTCACCAGGTCGATGATATCATAATACATCAGATTGGATGGCTCCTGTATGCTGATGCGAAGCCCCGGCCCGCTGACGGCGTGGCTGCCGTTGATCAGCATGAGCAGGTCGATCTGTTCACTGATGCTATTTGCCAGGCTTTTTTTCTTTTCCAGCAGCATTGTGCTGTTTTGCAGTTCCTGCTGCAGACTTTTCAGCTCTTCCTGAAGAGCTGAATTGTTTTCGTTTACTCCTTTCAGCAAGAGCGCCAGCTCTCCCGGGGTTTTCTCCGTAAGGGGCAGGCTCTGACCGAGGAAAAGCGGACTTTTGATGATGAAGATGCCGCTTCCCAGAAGCAGAAGCAGGCTCAGTGCCTGTATGAGTCGATGCCTGCGGACGGGGTTGTTTTTGCTTTCCGGGAAAAAAAGCAATGTTATGGTGGCTCCACCCATCATGCCCAGAAGGATCCAGAAAAGGCTTTCCCACATATTGTCCTCCTTAGTTTCTTTCGGATACCCTGCCGTGGCTGAAATCGCAGGATCCACTGTAGGCTGCGATCTCAATTTTTTCCTCAGCCCGGATTTCTATAGGAATATGGGTTCGGAGCAGGGCGCGATAGCGATCGGAATTGTTCAGGGCAGCTTGCAGAGCAGAAGGCTCCCCAATGGCCTTGATTTCATAGGGCGGGGTCAGGCGACTGGAATTTACCAGGATCACCGAGCCCAGGCAGCGGATCGCGGTGCAGTCTGTGATGCGCAGCTCATTGAGGGAAAGCGCTTCCGCTGCGGGAGCAAGGGCCCGGATCAAGTAAAGAAGATCTTTGTCATGCACGATATAGCTGGCTGGATTATAGCTGGCGGGTTTGCTGGCCTGAGCCTGCTCTGCACCTTCTTTGTTGTCCTGCAGCGTGATGATGAGCCCCGGCCCCTGCACTGCGCTGAGCCCGGCGGCGAGCTGCAGGGTTTCCAGTGCCGCAGTAAGTGTGCTGATCAGGCCTTTTCCTTCGCTTTCTTCCTTGTGGCTGGCAAGCAGTTCTTCCTGAAGCCGCAGGATCTCCTGATGCAGGGCTTCGCCCTCCTTTTCCGCCTTCTCGATATAATGGGCCAGCTCCTCTACGCTCTTTTGCCCTTCGGATCTTCTTTCCTCCAGAAGATGCCGTCCGTAAAGGAAAAGCCCCAGGAGCAGAAGCAGTAGAACTACCCAAAAAGTCAAATCGGTTTTTTTCTGCGGCTGCTTATTCATCCTGCCCTCCCAAGTTTTTTCTGGAAGATGTATTTGACCAGGCAAATGTTTTTCCTTCCCGCTTTCTTTTCTATTACAAAACTTCCCAATAAGACTGCAAAGGTTACACTTTTCCTGCTTTTGTTTCCGGGGAAGTATGCTTCCGGTTGCCTTTCATTTTTCTTTCGTTTTCTTGCCCTTTCTCCTCCTGCTGGCGCAGGGTTTTCCCGCTGAATGGCGAAAAAGAAATAAGTTGGAATATCTTTTTTAATACGCCCGGGGAGGGATGCGGTTTTGCTGGCTATGATGGCTGATTGGACTGCATGGGATTATATCGCCGCTGTGATCGATATTACCATTCTTTCCTTTGTTGTTTACAAATTATTGATTCTAGTGAGAGGGACTCGCGCTGCCCAGCTGCTGAAAGGGATTTTTATGATCCTGATCATGTCCATCGTCAGCGAGTGGGTAGGTCTTCATGCTGTGCAATGGCTCTTGGATCAGGTCTGGGCTTCTATTTTCCTGATCCTGGTGGTGGTGTTCCAGCCGGAGCTGCGCCGTGTTTTGGAGCAGATGGGGCGTGGCCGACTTTTTTCCGGGCGGAATACATTGTCTACCACGGATTTGGCACATTTGATCGACGCTTTGGTGGAGGCCGCTGTGGCTTGCGCCAAGACGAAAACCGGTGCCCTGCTCGTGGTGGAGCGGGAAACCGGCCTTAACGACTATATCGAAAGTGGGATCCCTGTGGATGCAGCTGTTACGAAAGAGCTACTGATGAACATATTCGTTCCCAATACCCCTCTGCATGATGGTGCAGCCATCATCCGGGGTGACCGTGTGGCTGCTGCTGCCTGCTTCCTCCCTCTGTCTGATAACCCCTATATCAGCATGTCCCTGGGCACTCGGCATCGGGCCGGTATTGGCATTACGGAGGTTTCTGATGCTGTTGTGCTGATCGTTTCAGAAGAAACAGGCGTTATTTCCCTGGCACAGGATGGGAAATTGCTCAGGCATCTGGATGACCGCCAGCTGCGGGAGCGCTTGGGTGAGCATTTCAGTAAGGCTGACAGCTCCAGCCCCTTCCGGAAGAAGGGAGGAGAATCCTAATGAGTATGAAAAGTCTGCGTGCCAAAACGAAGCAGATCTGGCAGCCGCCGCATTTTTGGGGCTTTCGGTTCTGTGCTGTATTATTGGCAATTTTGCTTTGGTTTTATGTGATGGAGACCCAGAATCCCACAACGGAGGAAAGCTATACCGTTCCTGTGGAAATGCGGGATCTTAGCTCTCGTCTGGCGATCCCGGATACCAATCGGCAGGTGACGATCCGGGTGCAGGGGAACAGTACCCTTATGAAGGAACTTTCCTCCCGGAAGATTTTTGCCTACTGTGATTTTTCCGATGTGGAAGCAGGGGAGGCTACCCTTCCTGTGGAAGTGGAGCTCCCGGAAGGCATAAGCTTGGTGAATGTACTGCCGGAGAGCATGTCTTTCACGCTGGAAGCAGTGGAAAGTGAAGCTTTCCCCCTGGAAGTCCGTGTGGCCGGCAGCCCTGCGGATAGCTATAACAGCCTGGATCCGATCCTGAGCCCGGAAATGGTTACACTTTCCGGCTCGAAGAATAATCTTTCCCGTGTTTCCACGGTCTTTGTCAGCGCGGATATCAGCGAATTCAGCGAGAATTACAAAAAGAACCTCTCTGTTGAAGTGTTGGATAGCAATGGGAATAATATCAGTGAGATGTTCAGCTTCAGCCCCTCCACGGTAAATGTGCTGATCCCCATTGTTTATGAGCAGCCGGAGAAAAGCGTGGCCGTTTCCCCGATCTATGACGGTGAGCCCGCGTTGGGTTATCGAATCAGCCGTGTGGTGGTGGAGCCGGCAACGGTTCGCGCCTTTGGTGACCTGGATGAGCTGAATAAGCTTTACTATGTGGAAACTTCGAAGGTGGATGTAAGTGAACTGAAGAAGACCACCAGCTTCACGGTAAACCTGATCCATGGCAATAATGTAAGCCTCTCTACAAATATGGCTACTGTTGTTGTGCAGATTGAGCCGGAAGCCACTGTCACTGTGAAAAAGAATTTGGTTTACTATGAAAATCTGGCAGAGGGACTGCTCTGCACGATGCCCAATTTGGAGATGGAGATCCATCTGAGCGGGGCAGATACCTATATCAGCAATCTGGACGAGAATCAGGTGGTCCCCTTTGTGGATATGAGCCTGATCAGCGGTCCCGGCTCCTATACATTGCCGATCCATGTGAATTTGCCTGCGAATGTAAGCCTGCTTTCCTGCAATCCCGCTGCGGTAGAAGTTACGGTGATGGAGTATAACGGTGAGCAGCCGGAGGATCCTTCTGAGCAGGAGGAGCAGGATGTTTCGGAGGATGCTGTGAATGAAGAAAGCGGAGAAACAGAAGCAAAGCCGGAGGAGGATATGGATTGACAGAGAATAAGATACGCCTGCCCGGATTATCTTTGCCCCTATTGGAGCTGGGTTCTTCGGAACAGGAGGAGCTGGCTTTATCCCGCCTGGTTTGCCGCCGGGCGGGAGCCTCCCCCCAGGATCTGCTGGAGGTGGAGATCATAAAGAAATCGCTGGATGCCCGGGATAAAGGGCATCCGGCTTTCATTTACACGGTGGAAGCTGCCTTTCGCCGTCCCGTCCGCGGGCAGAAGGCAGAGGAGAAGAAAAAAACTCTCCCGCAAAAAACAGCCCCCAAAATGGAGGGACGCCCGGTGGTGATCGGTGCCGGGCCGGCTGGTCTCTTTGCTGCCTTGACGCTGGCAGAGGCGGGCCTGCAGCCGCTCATCATGGAACAGGGAAAGGATGTGGAGGCTCGCAGCCGGGATGTAGAAGGCTTTTGGAAAGGAGAAGAACTCCTGCCCCAAAGCAATGTCCAGTTCGGTGAGGGAGGCGCCGGTGCCTTTTCCGATGGCAAGCTCACTTCCCGCAGCAAGGATAGCCGGGGTGCTGATGTACTGCGGATTCTTGTGGAATGCGGCGCACAGCCGGATATCCGCTATTGGCACCGTCCGCACATTGGCAGTGACAGGCTCCCTCTGGTGATCGCGAATCTGCGGCAGCGTATTATTGCAGCTGGAGGGATCTTCCATTATGAGCAGCGCCTGCAGAGTTTGGAGATCTCTCAGGGGCAGCTTCGTGCCTTGCGTTTTGTGGATGCAGCAGGCAGGGCGCAGGAGATCGAGACAAAGGCCGCTGTTTTGGCAGTGGGGCATAGCGCCCGCCCGCTTTATCGGGAGCTGGCCAATCTGGGCCTGGCAATGGAGGCGAAGGCTCTGGCAGTAGGCCTGCGCATACAACATCGGCAGGATCTGATCGACCGTGATCAGTATGGCGGCTTTGCCGGGCACCCTTTGCTGGGAGCTGCCGATTATCAGCTGACTTACAAGGATATGGAAGGAGAACGGGGCTGCTACAGCTTTTGTAACTGCCCCGGTGGTTATATCGTCAATGCCTCCAGCGAGGAGGATCATCTGGTGGTCAATGGCATGAGCCTTTCTGTCCGGGACAGCGGCTGGGCCAACAGCGCCCTTGTGACACAGGTTTTCCCGGGCCGGGATTTTGGCAGAGAAATACTGGATGGCTTGCTCTTTCAGGAGCAGTTGGAGGCTGCAGCCTTTGCTGCCGGCGGTGGCGCACATGCGGTGCCGCTGATGAGCATTGCTGCCTTTCTGGGCCGGGAAGAAAGCATCTCCCCGGAGGAGATGCTTTCCGCCGGGCAGATCAAAACTGCAGTTTGGAAGGAGACGGATCTTCGCGGCATTTTAGGTGAGGAGCTGAGCAGCAGCTTGCAAAAAGCTCTGCTGCATTGGAACAGGCAGCTTCCCGGCTTTGCCGGAGAGGGCATCCTGGCGGCTGTGGAGAGCCGCACCTCTGCCCCTCTGCGCCTGCTACGTGGGGAAAATGGCATGTCCCTGAATTGCCGGGGGCTGTATCCGGCAGGGGAAGGAGCGGGCTATGCCGGGGGTATCGTCAGCTCTGCCATTGATGGCATTCGGGCGGCGCAGGCCCTGCTGGAGCAGGGGTAATAGAAGAACATCTTTTCGGGAGAAGCGATGCCCATGATTTTTGGGCTTTCTGCATACAAAGTAAACGAGAATAGAAAATTATAGGATCGGCACGGTGCTTTTTTGCTTGTGCCTGGATGGAGGATTTTATGGGTAAATATTTTGGAACAGACGGGATCCGGGGCCGGGTGAATGATGGTCTCAGCGGTGAGATGGCCTTTACTCTGGGTATGGCTGCGGCAGCAGTGCTGGCAGAGGAGAGTGACCGCCGAAAGCCCCTGCTGCTCATTGGTAAGGATACCCGCATTTCCGGCTCTATGCTGGAAGCGGCTTTGGCAGCTGGTTTTGCCAGCTCCGGCTGCGATGTTTTGTTGCTGGGCGTGATCCCTACACCCGGTGTGGCGGCCCTGACCCGCCTGTTGGATGCGGATGCGGCTGCCGTGATCTCTGCCTCCCATAACCCGTATCATGATAATGGCATTAAGTTTTTTAATAACCTGGGCTATAAGCTGCCGGATGGCGTGGAAGCCCGGATCGAGGCTCTGATCGATGCCCCGGAGAAGATCAAACGGGCTCTGGATGGAAACATCGGCGTGATCGAAAACTATCCGGGTGCTGCTAAAATGTATCGGGATTGGGCGATGCAGCAGCTCAGCCCGGATTTGAAGAGCCTGCGTATCGTGGTGGATGCTTCCAATGGTGCCACCGCTGCTGTGGCAGCGGAAGCTTTTCGGCAGCTTGGTGCAGAGGTAATCTCCATTTCCGACCAGCCGGATGGCTGCAATATCAATGATCAGTGCGGCAGCACCCACATGGAGCATTTGCAGAAACGGGTGCTGGCTGAAAAGGCAGATCTGGGACTGGCCTTTGATGGCGATGCAGACCGGATGCTGGCCGTGGACGAACGGGGCCAGCTGGTGGATGGGGATCAGATCATCGCCATTGTGGCTGCCTGGCTAAAGGAGAGAGACGAACTGGCTACAAACAGTGTGGTCATTACCCAGATGAGCAATCTGGGCCTGCGTCTGGCTATGGAAAAGCTGGGTATTGCAACGGAAGAAACCAAGGTGGGTGATCGCTATGTTCTGGAGCGTATGCTGCAGATCGGTGCTGTGGTGGGCGGTGAGCAATCCGGCCACATCATCCTCAGCGCCTATAACAGCACAGGTGATGGCCTGGTTGCAGCTCTGCAGCTGCTGGCCATCCTGGTGGATCGCCGACAGCCCCTGAGCCAGCTTGCCGCTGTGATGCAGCGCCTGCCGCAGGTTTTGATCAATGTCCGCGTGAAGGATAAGAGTGGCATCGATACGGATGCAGATATTCTGGCTGCCCGTCACCGGGTGGAAGAGCAGCTGCAGGGAAGAGGCCGGCTTTTGCTCCGCCCCTCCGGCACGGAATCCCTGATCCGCGTGATGGCAGAAGGGGATGACGAGAGGGAGCTGCATCAGCTGGTGGAAAATCTGGCTGCCTTGATCGGGGAACGCCTGGGCTGATCCGGCAGAAGCCCGGCAGGACTTAGACTGCATAGGGGCGAATCTATAATATTTATAAGAACTGCATGGAAGGGCATTGTCCCTGCTTTTGCAAAGTGGGATTTCCGGCAGGGATAAGTCACTACATTTTCAGGAGGTCAATATGTGCGGAATCATTGGTTATATCGGTCCCCGTTTGGCTGTACCCATTCTTTTGGAGGGATTAAAAGCTCAGGAATATCGGGGCTATGATTCGGCAGGCGTTGCTGTTCTGGAAAACGATGAGATTCGTCTCATCCGCAGCCAGGGCAAAATCGCTATGCTGGAGGAGCGCATCGGCGGCGAGATCGGAAGTGCCACCATCGGCATTGGCCATACCCGCTGGGCAACCCATGGCCGCCCCTCGGATATCAATTCCCATCCGCATCTGGATTGCAAAAATGAGATCGCCATGGTGCATAACGTCATCATTGAAAACTATGTGGAGCTGCGGGAGTGGCTGACCGGGCAGGGACATGTCTTTGCTTCCCAGACGGATACAGAGGTCTTGCCCCACCTGATGGAGCATTACTACTGTGGGGACCTGGTGGAAGCCATGACCAGAACCGTGGAACGCCTGCAGGGCTCCTACGCTACAGTGGCTCTGTGCAAGCACGAGCCCCGCAAGCTGGTAGCTGCCCGCCGGGACAATCCGCTTATCATCGGCCTGGGGGAAGGGGAGTATTTCTTCGCCAGCGATATGGCAGCCCTGATTCAGTACACCAGAGATGTGCTGATCCTGCAGAACGGGGATATCGCCCTTATTACAGAAGAGGGGGTCACCCTGTATAATGATGGCAAGCGGATTCAGCGGGAGATCCATCACATTGATTGGGACCGCGGTGCTGCCCAAAAGGGCGGCTATGAGCACTTCATGCTCAAGGAGATCAATGAGCAGCCCTGGGCACTGGGCCAGACACTGAAGGGGCGTATTTCCGGGGATGCCTCTGCTGTGGATCTGAAAGAGCTGGATTTCTCCCCGGAATATCTGAAGAGCATTCAGAAGATCGCCATCGTAGCCTGCGGTACGGCTTATCATGCCGGCCTGGTGGGCAAAAATATTATGGAAAAGATGCTGCGCCTGCCCGTGGAGGTGGATGTGGCTTCCGAATTCCAGACCCGGGATCCGCTGGTGGATCGGCATACCCTTTCCATCATCATCAGCCAGTCCGGGGAGACCCTGGATACCCTGATCGCCCTGCGCGAATGCCGGAAACGTGGCTCGAAGATCGTTGCCATCTGCAATGTGGTGGACAGCACTATCGCCCGGGAAGCGGATTATGTGCTGTATACCTGGGCCGGCCCGGAGATCGCCGTGGCTTCCACCAAGGCCTATATCACCCAGCTGATGGTGATCTACATGCTCACCTTCTATCTGGCGCAGCACATGGGCAAGTCGGATCATGATGAGCTGCGTTCCCTGATCTCTCAGCTGTATCGTGTTCCGGAAGCAGCCCAGCTGGCCATTGATATGAATGATGCCCGGGCGAAGGAGCTTTCCCTGCGCATGAAGGATCAAAGCAGCGCCTTCTTCATTGGCCGGGGTATGGACCACTGCGTGGCTCTGGAGGGTGCCCTGAAGCTGAAGGAGATCTCCTATATCCATGCGGAGGCCTATGCTGCCGGTGAACTGAAGCATGGCACCATTGCCCTGATCGAAAAAGATGTGGTGGTGCTGGCGCTGACCACCCAGTCTGCCCTGCAGGCGAAGATGATCAGTAACATTCAGGAGCTGCAATCCCGGGATGCTTTTGTCATCGGCGTGACCATGGAGGAGAATGAGGCCGTCTCTAAGGTCTGCGATACCACCCTCTTCCTGCCCCAGATCGACGAGCATCTGGCACCTATTCTTTCTGTCATCCCCATGCAGCTCTTTGCCTATTACTGCGCGGTGGTGAAGGATTGTAATGTGGATCAGCCCCGCAACCTGGCGAAAAGCGTTACGGTTTTGTAAGCCGGGCTTCTGCGCTTCGAAATCAAATCAGGATAAAGCAGAATCCCCTCTTTCCGGCGATTGCCGGGAGGAGGGGATCTTTGTTTCACATAAAAAGGGGTAAACTGGGTTTGGATAATATTTTTCGCTTTGGCTTGTATTGCATTTTTGCGGCTGCCATCTATGGAGATCCTGAAGCAGATGCGATATTTTCAGCATCCGCAGACGGATTTGCGAATGCGCTTATTTTCAGAAAGACCCACGGAAATACAAAAAAGCGGACAGCTGCTTTGGCTGTCCGCTTTAGGTTTTCTATCCGTATAAAGATTACAGATCGTAGTAAGCTGCGAATTCTGCGGGATGGGGGATCTGTTCGATCTTGCGGCCTTCTGCACGTTTGCGGTCGATCCAGATCTCGATGAGGCGTTTGGGGAAAACGCCGCCAGCCAGCAGGTATTCATGGTCAGCTTCCAGAGCCTGCAGAGCGCCTTCCAGGGTGCTGGGCAGGGACTGGATCTTTGCCAGCTCTTCCTTGGGCAGGGTGAAGAGGTTGAAATCGTAGGGGCCCCAGCCATTGGCGGAGGGATCGATGCGGTTCTTGATGCCGTCGATACCGGCCATCAGGATGGCGGCATAGGTGAAGTAGGGGTTGCAGGTAGCATCCGGGGAACGCAGCTCAAAGCGTTTGCTGCTGGGAGATTTTGCGTAGGCGGGGATGCGGATAACAGCACTTCGGTTGGAGGTGGCGTAACCGATGGTCACGGGAGCCTCAAAGCCGGGAACCAGACGCTTGTAGGAGTTGGTGGTGGGGTTGGTAAATGCGCAGAGAGAGGGCGCATGTTTCAGCAGGCCGCCCATGAAGAACATAGCGGTTTCGCTGAGGCCGGCATAGCCGTTTGCGTCATAGAACAGGGGCTTGCCGTCTTTCATCAGCAGCATATGAACATGCATGCCGTTACCGGCCTGTGCATAAACGGGCTTGGGCATGAAAGTGGCGGTGCGGCCTTCGCGGACAGCTTCATTCTTGACCATGTATTTGATGAGCATGGTGGCGTCAGCCATCTGCGAGAGGGTGCCCAGCTCGACTTCGATCTCCATCTGGCCAGGGTTGCCCACTTCCATGTGATGATATTTGATGGCCACACCGCGTTCCGCCAATTTCAGGCAGATACGGCTGCGCAGATCCTGTGCTACATCCTTGGGTGCGCAGATGTGATAACCGTCTTTGCTGCCCACATGGTAACCATTGTTGGGGCCTTCCGCACCGGAATGCCACTGTGCTTCAGTGGAATCCAGCTGATAGAAAGTATTTTCAGCCTGCACCTGATAAGCGGCGCGGTCAAATACGTGGAATTCGAATTCCGGGCCGATCATCATTTCATCGGCGATGCCGGCTTCCCGCATATATTCTTCAGCGTGCTTGACCACATTGCGGGGATACTGATCGAAATCCTTGTTGCTGGGCTGAGCAATGATCTTCACATCGCCGATCATGGTCAGGGTGGGAACTTCCATGAAGGGGTCAATGGCGGCGCTGCTCAGATCAGGAATGAAGACCATGTCACTGTTTTCTACGGGTGCATAGCCGTAGTTGGAGCCATCAAAGCCGATGCCGTATTCCATAGTGTCTTCAGTGAAGCGTTCGATGGGGATGGTGATATGGCGCCACCGGCCATCCAGGTCGATCATCTTGAAATCGACCATCACGATTTGGTTTTCTGCGCAATATTTTTGTACATCTTCCAAAGTCTTGAACATAGTGTATCTCCTTTGAAATGCTTATTTTATGAAATGCACCTGTATAATTAGAATAGCATTTTTGAAAAAATTTAGCAATGGGTTTTCGAAAAATCATTTTCATTATTTATATGGAGAAAGGGCTTTTTGGGTTCCCGGGAAGCCTTTCCCGGTTCATGGAAAAGAAAACCCGCTGAAGAGCCTTTTCGGCGCAGCGGGTCATCTGTTGTAATCGTGGGGATCAGCGCTCCTGACCATCCAACAGGCTGGGACGCTTATCGAAGCGCTGGTGATAAGCTGGAGTGAGCAGGCTATCAATATAAATGCCGATCATCTTTCGGATGTGGGCGATGATATCCGTGTTTCCTTGATTCAGGCACCAATCCATCACCACGCCTTTTGTGATCACACAGAGATCGTTGGTGCATTCCTCAATATCAGTTCCCAGGGGGATATAACCGTTATATTGGGCAGAAATCAGCAGCTCCATAACCAGAGCCGCAGCCTGATCCTGAATCACATCCGCCTGGCCGATCCGGCGGCGGGTGTTCAGGTATTGGTTTCTGGAATTATAAAAATTGGAGATGTATTCCACGCCGGCTTCTTTGAAATAGCCCAGGTAGATCTCATAGACCTGCAGCAGTTCTGCTTTGACGTCTCCGTCTGCTGCCACCTCTTCCCGCACGGTGTCAATATCAAAAACCTTTCGCAAATAATAAGAGAGCAGCTCATCCTTTCCATTAAAATAATGATAGAATGTGCCAATGGAAATTCCGGCGGTTTCTGCGATGTTCCGGACGGTAAGATTCTCGTAGCTGTCCTCACGCAGCATTTTCATCATCGTTTTATAAATGACATCTTTGGTTTTAATGTAATTGTGTCGGCGTGTGGTGCCGCTGCTTTGTTCCGTCATATTCATACCTTTCTGTTGCATATTGCAGCCAAGCAAGTACTTAAATAAAATTATAGTTGTTTTTTTTCTTTTGGTCAATATCAGGGATGAAAACAATTTTTCCCGCATAAGATCAAGAAAGCACAGAAAAGGCAGGGGTCTTATGGCAAAAGAAAGGAAAAACATTCAAAGAGGCTGCTGGTCCTCCAATCAGGGGTTTATCCTGGCTGCTGCCGGTTCTGCCGTAGGGTTGGGTACGATCTGGAAATTCCCAGGGAAAGCATATACGGGCGGCGGCGGGATATTTTGCCTGCTTTATTTGCTGGTCACGCTGCTTCTGGGGCTTGTTTTGATGCTGGGGGAGTTTGCTGTGGGCCGGGCTGCGCAGAAAAATTGTGTAGCTGCTTTTCGGCATCTGAGAAAGGGCTGGGCTTGGGTCGGCTTTTTAGGGGTGTTCAGCAGCCTGATCGTTATGCTTTATTATGCAGAGGTCGGCGGCTGGGTGCTGGCTTATGTCATTGCCTATCTCCGGGAGCCAGAGCTGGTTTTTGCCGATCCTTCCGCTTACTTTGCGGAACTGACCGGTCAGGGAGAAGGCTTCCCTTGGGAGGGGGCCCTGCTTTTTCCGCTGATTTTTATGCTGCTTACTGCGTTTGTACTCTCCGGAGGGGTCCGCGGAGGCATTGAAAAATTCAATGCCCTGGCCATGCCCCTGCTTTTGCTTTTCCTGTTTGTTCTGGCCTTTGCCACGCTCTCTCTGCCGGGCGCAGAGGAGGGGCTTCGTTTTCTTTTTTCTGTAGATTTCAGCAAGCTGAATGCCTCAACACTGCTTTCTGCGCTGGGGCAATGTTTTTTCTCACTGTCTCTGGGTATGTCAGTGATGGTGACTTATGGTTCCTATCTTTCTTCCGGAGAGAATCTGCTGCGCAGTGTCTGGGCTATTACCGGGCTCGATACTTTGGTAGCTTTTCTGTCTGCCGCCATTGTTGTGCCTGCTGTTTTTGCTACACCGCAGATATCCATGGGTGAAGGGGGGAGTTTTACCTTCACCGCGCTGGCCACTGTTTTTTCCGGCATGCCGGGCGGTGTCTATGCTGGCTTGCTCTTTTACATACTGCTTTTTTTTGCAGCTCTGACCTCCTCTGTTTCGCTGATGGAGGCGATTGTTTCTTTCCTTTCGGAAGAATGGGGGCTTCCCCGCCGGCTGGCGATCCGCAGCAGCACTGCGCTGATCTTTTTGCTGGGCATGGCTTACACGCTTTCCTATGGTGGCTCTGCCGCAGCACTGCCGCTTCGGTTTTTCTGGTTTGATTCCGGGGGGGTTTACCCTGTATCCCTGGCAGAGTTCATTGAGCTGCTGGCAGACAGGCTGGCGATCCCCTTGGCTGCTTTGGCTTCCTGCCTGTTTGTGGGCTGGGTGTGGGGAACGGATTCTGCCTGCCGGGAGATCCGTCAGCAAGGAAAATTTTCTTTTTCCTGGGCTGGGCTATGGTCTTTTCTGATCAAGTATCTGGCTCCGCCGGCTATCGCCTGCATCCTTCTTGGGGGTTTGTTTTTTGGCCTTTCCCTGAGCTAAGCCTGATTTTCCAGCTGCATTTTTTGCCAGGCCAGTTCCACAGCCCAGGATAACTGATCAGAGCAGGAAGTCCCCTTACTGCCGCAAAAAATGCCGCGGCATTTGCGGATGATCTCCTGATAATGCAGCCCTTCCACCAGGCGGGAAACGGCTTTCAGGTTTCCATTGCAGCCTTTCGTATACTGAACATTTCTGATGATTCCCTGCCCATCCATATCAAAAGCAATTTCTGTGGAGCAGGTGCCCTGAGGATAATATGTGAAGTGCATAAAAGCCTCCTATATAATATTTGCTCCGCACATTATACCATAATTCCCCCTGAAAGCAAGTTTGGGGGGGCTTTTTGTATATTTTTTTCATTAGACGAAAAATTTTTCGTTTTTCCTTTTGCGGAGTACCGGCGGGGATTCTCTGCTTTTCCGGAAAAACATACCTTGCGCAGAAAATTTTGATGACTTTTGAAGGGATGTATGGTAAAATAAACTTGCTCTATCAATAGTTGCCTCTGCTTTATAGAAGTTTTCTTTTGCAGGGATTCATGGGTTCCTGCAGTATAAATATCCATTGAAAGGGGTTTCTATGGATTTTCGTCAATTGGAAGCTTTCGTGGCTGTGGTGGAGCTGGCCAGCTTTTCAAAGGCCGGTGAGCGTTTATTTTTGACACAGCCTACGATCAGTGCACATATTAACTCCCTGGAAAAGGAATTGGAGCAGCCGCTCATCATCCGGAATAATAAGCTGGTTTATGCCAATGAAGCAGGCCGTCGCCTGTTTGATTACGCTGTACGTATTCTGCACCTGCGGGAAGAGGCTCTCTGTTCCCTGCGGCAGACGGAGATGGATACGGGGAATATTGATATTGCGGCCTCCGCGATCCCGGCAAAATATCTGCTGCCAAAGATAATTTCCTGCTTCCACCAGAAGCATCCCAATATCAGTTTTACCATTTCTCGCTCTGAGCCTGAGGTGGTCTGCCAGAAGCTGCTCAGCGATGAGGTGAATCTGGGCTTTTCTGGAACCTTGATCGATAGTGTGCATTGCTATAATTATCCCGTTTCCCTGGATGAGCTGGTGGTGGTTACTCCGAACAACGAGTATTATCGGGAGCTGGGGCGGGATGGCTTTTCCCTTGAAAGCATCTATCGGGAGCCTTTTTTAAGCCGGCAGCGGGGTTCTGATTCCCGGAATGACCTGGAGAATTACTTGCCGAAGATCCCGGATTGGCACCGCCTGAACATCGTTGCGGAAATCGGCGATACGGAAATGCTGCTTCGGGCAGTAGAGGAGGGAATGGGTATTTCTGCGGTTTCCAAATATGCGGCAGAGGATTTCAGCCGCTTTGGCCGGGTGCTGAAATTTCCGCTGGAGGGGCAGGGCGTTGTCCGCAAGCTTTACATGGTGCGAAGAAAAAAAGCGGTACTTTCGCAAATTGAGCGCGCTTTTATCGATTATGTACTTGAATATGTCGAAAATATGGTGTAAAATAGGCTTAGCACTTCATTGTGATAAAGGTTGGATGGAGCTTTGCTGCGAAAAACAGAGACAAATAGCAATATAGAAATACTGACTTCGCCCTATAGAAAAATTTTATAGGGCGATTCTTTTTTATGTTTTATATCGATATTATCGATATTATTTTTTGTTTCCCTGTCTGCATCCCGTGGGCTTTGCTCCGGCTGGGGCTGAGCGAAAATGTATAATTATTGCTTGGCTTCGGTTCTGGATCCCGGTGAAAAAGAGGCTCTTGGCATGGAAGGTTTTTTCCGAAGGCATTCTTCAACGGCTCTGTTTTAGGCCTGGAAAATATTAAAAGGCTTAATTACTCTTTGACAACGCAACATGTTGTGTGGTAAAGTGTCCTTGTGGTCTATGTCTATAAATCAGGCAGGTTTTCCATTTTGCAGCTAAAGACCGCGATTTTTCCGGCGGCTTGCTGAACGACTTTGGTTTTGGTTTGCGCTCCTTGGCCCTTTCATCGCCTGGGCGTATAAAAAATACAGCAATATTTTATATTTTGGAAGAAATGAAAGTGTTTTTGCTGCCGCTTTGGCAGTAGCTGAGAAGTTTGAAAAAATGGACAAAAATTAGGGAGGTAAAAAATGAGCGAACACACTGAATGCTGCTACTGTGCTGCCAACATGGATGAGCAGGCTAAGTACGAGCAGATTGCGAAAGTAATCGATACGTACAAAGAAAAAGAGGGCAGTCTGATCATGGTTCTGCACTCTGCACAGCAGATCTACGGCTATCTGCCGCTGGAACTGCAGAAATTTATTGCTGACCGTATGGGCCTTCCCCTTTCGGAAGTTTATGGCGTTGTCAGCTTCTATTCCTTCTTCTCCATGACGGAGAGAGGCAGACATACGATCCGCATCTGCCTGGGTACTGCTTGCTATGTACGCGGCGGCAAAAAGCTGGTGGATGCACTGGAAGAAAAACTTCAGGTGAAAGTCGGCGGCGTTACTGCGGATAAGAAATTCACCCTGGAAGTCGCTCGTTGCATTGGCGCCTGCGGCCTGGCACCTGCCATCATGGTGGATAATGATGTGTATAAGACGATGAGCCCTGCTACCTTGGATAGCATGCTCAATCAGTATTAAACAGGAGGTGGAAAATTTGCTTACCAAGATCAATTCAATCAATGACCTGAATCAGGTTAAAGCGACTTATGAAGCAGAATTGGCCCAGTACAAGCATCAGATTCTTCTTTGCTCCGGCGCGGGCTGCATCTCCTGCGATTGCGGAAAAGTCCGCGATGCCGTTGTGGCAGAACTGGAGAAACAGGGTCTGAAGGACAGCGTAAAGCTGATCGAGACAGGCTGCATTGGTACCTGCGCTCTGGGCCCCGTTGTTCTGATCCTGCCGGAACGCACTTTCTATGTGCAGATCACCCCTGAAAAGGTTCCTGCTCTCATCGAATCCCACATTGCCAAAGGTGAGATCATCGAAAAATACACCTTCCAGGATAAGCTGACCGGGGATTTCATTCCCTGCATCGATGACATCCCCTTCTTTAAGGAGCAGGTCCGCATTGCTCTGCGGAACTGCGGTGCCATTGATTATGCTTCTCTGGAAGCTTACATTGCAAATGGCGGCTACTATGCTGCCGAAAAAGCACTGACCACCATGTCCCCCAAGGACGTGGTTGATGAAGTGAAGGCCTCCGGCCTGCGTGGCCGTGGCGGCGGCGGCTTCCCCACCGGCGTTAAATGGGAAGCCGGCTATAATGCCAAGGGTGAACGGAAATTTATCGTCTGCAATGCGGACGAAGGCGATCCCGGTGCATTCATGGATCGTTCCGTCATCGAAGGCGATCCCCATAACCTGATCGAAGGTATGATCCTGGGCGGCTATGCTATTGGCGCAAGTAAAGGTTATGTATACATCCGCGCTGAGTACCCCATCGCAGTTGATCGTTTGGATGTTGCCATTGCGCAGGCCAGAGAAGCCGGCCTTCTGGGCGGTAAGCTCTTCGGCACGGATTTCGAATTCGATCTGGAGATCCGTATCGGTGCTGGCGCATTCGTCTGCGGTGAAGAAACTTCTCTGATGGCCTCCATTGAAGGCCAGCGTGGCGAGCCCCGCCAGAAACCGCCGTTCCCCTTCCAGAGCGGTCTCTTTGGTTGCCCCACCATCATCAACAACGTGGAAACCTTCGCTAATGTCCCGGCCATCATTAAGGATACCGCTGCGGAATTTGCCAAAGTCGGTACGGAAAAAGCCAAAGGCACCAAGGTCTTTGCTTTGGCCGGTGATATTGTTAATTCCGGTATTATCGAAGTTCCGATCGGTACCCCCATGCGCCGCATCATCTTTGATATCGGCGGCGGCATGATCGGTGGCCGTGAATTCAAGGCTGCCCAGGTCGGCGGTCCCTCCGGCGGCTGCATCACCAAAGAAAACCTGGATGTTCCCATGGAATATGATGCCCTGATCGCTTTGGGCGCCATGATGGGCTCCGGCGGCTTGATCGCCATGAATGATGAAACCTGCATGGTGGATACTGCCCGCTTCTTCATGGATTTCATTCAGGATGAATCCTGCGGTAAGTGCGCTGCCTGCCGTATCGGCACCAAACGTATGCTGGAAATGCTGATCCGCCTTACCAAGGGCAAAGGCGAGCCCGGTGATGTGGAACGCCTGCTGGAACTGGGTAAAGTGGTTAAAGATACCGCTATGTGCGGCCTTGGCCAGACTGCTCCCAACCCCATTATTTCTACCATCAGCAATTTCCGCGATGAGTATGACGCACATATCAATGATCGTCGCTGCCCGGCCGGTGTCTGCCGCGCACTGACTGTCTTCGAGATCGACCCGGATGCCTGCCTTGGCTGCACACTCTGCGCCATCAATTGCCCTGTGAACGCCATTTCCGGTGAGCGCAAATCTCCGCATTATATTGATCCTGCTCTGTGCATTGGCTGCGGCGTCTGCCGTGACAACTGCCGTCCGAACGCAATTCATCCGACCAAACGGGAGGTGCTGTAATGAATATTAAGCTGACGATTAACGGTATCCCCTGCGAAGCGCCTCAGGGTAGCACGATCCTGCAGGCTGCCAAGCTGAACGGTATCCATATTCCTACTCTTTGCTACCTGGAAGGTATCCATAAATTCGGCACCTGCCGTATCTGTGTTGTTGAAGTGGAAGGTGCCCGCAACCTGCAGGCCTCCTGCATGGTGGAAGCCAAAGATGGTATGGTCATCCACACCAACAGCAAACGTGTCCGCGATGCTCGCAAGGTTATGTATCAGCTGATCGTTTCCGATCATAATCAGGACTGCCTGGCCTGCGACCGCAACCAGGACTGCGAACTGCAGGCTCTTGGTCGTGAACTGGGTGTTACCGATAACCCCTACTATGGCGAAAAGAACGAAAACGGCATTGATATCAGTGAATCTGTTACCCGCGATATGACCAAGTGCATCCTCTGCCGTCGCTGCGTCAGCGTCTGCAACAATATCCAGGGTGTTGGCGTTCTGAATGCCGAAAACCGTGGCTTTGCCACCATCATCGCTCCCGCTGCCAATCAGCCTCTGGGCGCTTCCGACTGCGCCTTCTGCGGTCAGTGCACCGTGGTCTGCCCTGTTGGTGCCCTGAAAGAAACCAGCCATCAGGAACGGGTCTGGGAGGCACTCAATGACCCGAATAAATATGTCATCGTCCAGCCCGCTCCCGCCGTCCGCGTTGGCCTCGGCGAATGCTTCGGCCTGGAGCCCGGCACCAGCCAGACCGGCCGCATGGTCACTGCTCTGCGCCGCTTGGGCTTTGATGATGTCTTTGATACCAACTGGGCTGCTGACCTGACCATCATGGAAGAAGGTACCGAATTCCTCCAGCGCGTCAAAGCTGCTGTTACTGGCGGCCAGGCTGTTCTGCCCATGGCAACCAGTTGCTCCCCCGGCTGGGTCAAATTCATCGAAAATAATTTCCCGGATCAGCTGGGCCATCTGTCCACCTGCAAATCCCCGCATATGATGATGGGTGCTGTTCTGAAATCCTACTATGCGAAGAAGATCGGCAAGAAACCGGAAGATATCTATGTTGTTTCCATCATGCCCTGCACCGCCAAGAAGACCGAAATCGCACGTCCTGAAATGTTCAATGATGGCGTCCCGAATGTGGATGCAGTTCTGACCGTTCGCGAACTGGGTGATATGGTGAAATCTGCCGGTATCGATTTCCTGGCTCTGCCGGAAGGTGAATTCGATTCTCCGCTGGGCATGTCCACCGGCGCAGCCGATATCTTCGGCCTCACCGGCGGCGTTATGGAAGCTGCTCTGCGTACCGTTTATGAAATCATCACCGGCCGTGAGCTGCCCTGGCCCGATCTGCATGTTCCGCCCATCGTTGGTCTGGAACAGATCAAGGAAGCTACCATCAAGCTGGAAGATGTGAAACCGGAATGGAAGATCCTGGAAGGCTTCGAGGTCAACATCGCTGTTACAAGCGGCCTGGAAGGTGCCCGTATCATCATGGATCAGGTCAAAGCCGGCACCTGCAAGTATCACTTCTTCGAAGTCATGGGTTGCCCCGGCGGCTGCATCACCGGTGGTGGCCAGCCCCGTCCGAAGGACATCTTCGAAGCCCGGAAAAAACGTATGGAAGCCCTTTATGCGGAAGACGAAGGCAAGACCCTGCGTAAATCCCATGAGAACCCCGCCCTCATCGAATTCTATAAAGAATGGGGCGAACCCTGCGGCCACAATTCTCACGAATACCTGCATACGCACTATGTGCCCCGCGGCAAATACAATGAACTTTCGGAAGAGTCCTTCGTTGTAAAATAAACCTTCCTGCGCAGATAAAGATATCCCTGCGGAACACAAAGGAGCGAAAAGCATTCTGCCAGTGTTCGAAGGTGCGTTTTCTGATAGTATGTAAATATGGTAAAGGCAGATGGCGTTTGTCATCTGCCTTTACTGCATCTATTCCGTTTTGTTTGGTGTTTTTGCAGGAAGCAGTTCCACTTGTGTTACGCTTGCAGCTAGGATCAATGGCTGTTGCTGTTCGGCTTCAGCCGCGTTGTCGTACTCCCATTCACCGATGTCACGGTAAACAATAGGATTTTTTAAACGGAGCGCCGTGCATATTTCGCGGCGAGTTCTCCGATCTCGATCTTTGCGATAAACAGGTGCATGATTTCGGGTGCTAGTTTCTCAATGGTTTTACAGCGTTTTGCTTTCTCAGTGAAAGCGTCTACGTTGGCAGCCGACGATTCCGGTCCTTCCTCCAGATAAATTCGTTCCCAAATCTGCACTCGCTTATGACGGATTCCGAATCGCTCCGCCGTTTCCAGGTAAGCAAATCCCTCTTCCTGCATCGTTCTGATTACTTCTTCTTTGAACT
>JAUMYD010000081.1 GCA_030528765.1 Bacillota bacterium | reverse complement strand
ATGCGGTGCAGATCCTTGCGCAGCTGCTGGAGCGTTTTAGTTACCAGGCCATGCTGGATGAGATTCGCCGCAGTGTGCGCAGTGAACTGGATCGGGAGCTGGGTGCCAACCCGCAGAAGTTTACAGCTGCTGCTGCCCCTGCCTCTGTGCCTGTGCCTGCAGCTGAAGAGCCTGAAGAATCCATGGATGACGATGTGAAAGCTGTGGAAAGCCTCTTCGGAGATCTTTTCGGCGGCAGTGACGACGAAGAAGAAGCACTGGATTCCTTCGATCTTCCGGAATACGAAGAAGGCGGCTCCTATAGCGGAAGCTCCGATGATTCGGATGAGGACGAAGATGATGATTCTGCACTGCCCTTCGATATTATGGCACTTCTTTCTGAACAGGCAGAGCGCATGAAGGACATCTCGCCCATTGATATGATGGAAGCCTATGATGAAACGGTTATAGATATTTCCCTTGATGATTTGGGGCAATATATTCGTAAAATGCTCAGAGGCTGATGGAAGAAATATAATCAACCCTGCAAAATCAACCATGAAAATCACCAAACAAAGGAGAAAAAATATGATTATTAAGCTGGTCAATCGGGAAACGGAAGCGGAGCTGCTTTTGGAAGGCCGCATGGATGCACAGACTTCTGTGGAGGCGGAAACAGTTTTTTTGGATATGGCAGAAAGATTCGATAAACTGATTTTGAATATGGAAAAGCTGGATTATATTTCCTCCTCCGGTTTGCGGGCTTTGAAGCGCACCCATATGGCGATGGTTAAGAAATCCGGCGTTTTGGAGCTGAAAAACGTAAATAAAATGGTTATGGAAGTTTTTGAGATGACAGGCTTCGTCTCATTGCTGAGGTTTGTATGATTTTTTCCCGGGGTATTGAAACTTTTTGCGTGATTCTGCCCTTTTATTTATGTGGGAAAGATCACAGGAGGAAAAAGGATGTTTATTTCCAAAGCAATAAAAAAAATAGGATGGGGAAGAAGCTTGACTTTTGCCCTTCTTCTGCTCCTGATCTGCTGCTGCATTCCGGCCTTATCCGCAAGCGCGGATGAAGTGGCCCCGGTTTATGCCCTGCAGATCACGAGCGGGAATAGCGCGGGGGATAGAGTTGTATATTTCGGCTTGAGATATACAACAAAGAATAGCCAGGGAGAAACCTTTAGCCACGTGGAATACATTTTTCCGCATGAGGATGGCTTCAGTGAATCCATGGAAAAGGCCCATGAGAATATTGACCCTGAGCTGAAAAGGAAGGAAGAGATCCTTTCCAAGCTGGATCTGAATTCCACCGATGCCTGGAAAGAAAAAGCCCCTTTGCAGCCTTACCAAACGGATACCTATTATTTCGAGCTGCCCTTTGAGCCGCTGAGTATTGATGGTATCGATATTTATTGTAACAGCGAACCCCGCTCCATTAAGCAAAACAGCTGGGATATCCAGGGGATGCGCCTTTATGCTATTGAAGGCGAGCTTACGGCGGATAACTACAGCCTGAATTCTAAGGTCTTCAATAATGACCACTATTATGTGAAGCTTAATGGCGAGCTGATTTTGAGTATGCAGGAGCAAAACGGAAACGGCGGCCAGATCCTGAACTGGACTGTTGACAGCGTTTATGACTTCAGCACTGATAGAAATGCGGATATCCCTATGCTTGTCAGCGAAGGCACTCCCTACGAAACGGAGTACGGTAAAACTATTTTCCGCATCGATCTGGCTGATGTTTACGGGGGCGGTGTAGAAAAACTGAACCAGCCCTATGGATCAAAGGAAAATCTGGAAAATGCTGATTTTCCGGAAGTCGCAGCTATGGATATCCACTATAAGGATGTTTTTGGGGATACTCTTGTTGCGACTCTGCCTGTCATACAGTCGATCAAATGGACGATTTTTGAATACTATTATGAAGCCTATCTGAGCGAAGACAATAAAGAAGCCAGCGGCAATATGGTTTCTGTAACAGATAGCTTTATCTTTGCCAGCTTGGCGCAGCAGGGCGAAACGGTTGCCTTTTCCTGCGACCTGCCGGACATGGAAAGTGTGAGCCGGGTGATCTTCTACAGTGGCAGCGAAGCTAGCAAAAAACTTGGATTTTCTGTCGCCAGTGAAGAAAATATCAGCTTCGCCGGTGTTTCTGTTTACCCCGGGGACTCCATGGTGATGGAAGTAAAAACGAATAATGCAGCCGGCCCGCTGTATTCCTTTACTGAAGATCCTTTGTATTACCGGGCGGCTTCTATATATACAGGTGAAAATTTGCTCCAGGACAGCAAATACGATATTACCCTGCGTAAATATGAGAAGGGTGCCAGATTGACTCCTGTCAATAATCTGGCGGAAACGTATCTATTTGAATTAAAGGCAGATACGATTGCTTTGGCCACCGCCCCGGAAGATATTAAGATCACGATCAAATATAAAACGATCAACGGTTCCAGCAGGGAAAGTGAGCCGATCAGCGTAAGAGAAGCAGCCAAAAATTATTACGGATTTTGGCCTGCCAATACAGAAGAGTACGCTTATAAAAGCCTGATGTACACTGATGGATTGAAGTTTATCGTGGAACTGCGCGATGTGGATTTCTTTAGTGGTGTTACGATTTCCAGCTGGAGAAGTGAAAATGTAGATGGCTCTGCTGAGACTACAAATTCGGATTGGCAGCTGAAATCTATCGGCGTTTCCCGTGTTGATAGTGTGTTACCCCGTACTTGTAGCTGGCGTGACACCAATTTCTCTACCTATGCATCAGATCGTATCTACAGTAGAGATGTCTTTTCCACGGAGATCTTCTTCCTGGAGGAAAGTGTCCTGGTGCAGCCGGGAGATGTGAAGGAGATCGATTTCAGCAGCAGCAGCGTTGTGGATAAGGAACAGATCAACTGGAACGAGAGCAAGTACTCCATGACCTTTGAAGAAAGCTGTTCTGATATGGGCTTCCGCGATAAACGCGAAACCTATGATGTAGAAGTAAAGGTTGCCGGTGATGTGGTTGCTCTGGATGGGAACGGCGATGCCGGCTCCAAGAATCAGTTCTACTTCCAGTTGGAATTCCAGAATGGCTCCAGTGGCTATGTTTTGGCAAACCAGCAGTTGGCTTCGGACGGCTTCCGTACCGGTTACACGGAAAGCTTTACCGTTAATACCAACCGGGATTACGGCGAGCTGGTTTCCGTTCGTATCATTCCTGAGGATGTTTCCGAAAGCAGCGATATCTATGATAAGCTGAATATCGAAAGCATCAATGTCCGGCGCAGCAGTGACGGCAGCGTCTGCCGACAGTGGATCATTACTGATGTAGGCTGGGTCGGGATCGATTATCGGGATGAAGGAAGCAGCACCAGCATCAGCGGTCAGAAGGGCCGCACTGAGGGAGAGATCTCCCGCGTTTATCCGGTGACTTATAAATCCTACTGCGTGAATCTGCAGTTCAATATCAATACCGGCAGCTATGAGAGCGAAAGCGGTGATGACCGCGCCAATACCAATAAATTCCATGGTACCATGCAGGCTGAACTTTGGTATACCAGTAGCTCCGGTGAAACGAAAAAGATGACTTTCGATGTCATCGAAAAAATGTATCAGTATGCGAACAAGGAACCTGTTTATATTGCGGATTCCACCGGAACACTGCTCTCCGCCGTCACTGCAGATTATATGTTCCGGCCTAACCACACCGATCGCTTTATTCTTTCGGTGGATGACATTGTTCGGATCAATCGCCTGGTTCTGAAAGTGACCAGCACGGATGGAGGGATCTGGCGCATCGGCAATATCGCGGTGCAGCGAATCCTTTCCGAAGGTATTCTGCAGATCAGCAGCAGGGATGAATACATCAGAACCAACGAGATGGAAGAGCTTTGCTCCAATACGACTGAAGATGGGCAAATGATCACCCTGGCGCTGAGCAGCGGTGTCACCCAGACCCAGGATATCTACTTCCCCGAAAATAACGAGATCAAAGTAGATGAAGAGGGTTTGAGCTGGGTCTCCACTGTTACCAGAGAGCCAGAATCCAAAAACGATGAGCTGAACATCTATGTGTTCCCCAGCGCAACGACCAGAGATGAATTTGAACTGGATGTAGCCGCGCAGTATACGGATGCTTATGGCAGAAGATGGCAGACCTTTGCTGAAGGCATGCAGAGAACGGTTATCGATAACCAGCTTGTTTACCACGTGCAGGGCATCGGGGCCTCCAACATGAGTACCCTGAACAATCTGACGATCCAGGCTTATACCCTGGGCCCGGGCGGTGGCATTCTGGATGCGTATATCGATCATGCCATTGTCCAGCAGGTTCGTTCCGGCGTTGTTCTGAACAGCTATTACATACCCTTTAAGGGAGTAAATGTGGAATCCAGCTACACTTCTGAGCCGGTCGGTAATTACTACGGCAGCGTTAGCAGAAGCGAGCAGGTTGTATCCCTTGCGCTTGGCCCGAATACGGAAGCGGCAAATCTGCTGACAGAAAACCGGGATATCGCAGTGACGCTGCATTACACCAGCTCCAATGAGAGCGGTGCCCGAGAATATCGCTCCCGGAACGTGTTCCTCACCGATAACGGCCAGACTTCCATTAAGGCTGGGGATATCCTGGAATTCACGTTCAATGAAAGTTATATCCGTGATGTTACCGGGATCACGATCAGTGCTGTTGGCGGCATTGCCGCTGATATTGAAATGGCTTCTGTGGGCGTGTATTCGACCACGAGTGCCTCAGTGGTGCAGAACGCCAGCAGAAAGCTGGAAAAATGGTATAGCTTCGGCAACGGCGTCCTTCTGGAGAACGGAAGTGCGAGCCTGCTGCCCACCGAAGAAACCGTCCATCCTGTGGAGCTGCAGTTCGTTGTCGCAGAAGCAGACAGCACGATCGAAAGCGGTACGAATACACCGATCGCCATGACGCTGGTTTATGAGGATATCTACGGTGTGACCAGGCAGCTGTATGTAAGCGATATCCGCAATCATGTGGTATCCTCCGGCGTGCCTTTTGAAACGGGAAGCACCACCACCGTGCGTATGATGATCCGGAACGCAGATTCTCTGCGCTGGATCAGCCTGGAACCTTATGATGAGGATCCCAACTCCAGGGCGATGCTGAAGCTTCAGAGCATCTCTGCCTTGCTGGGAGAAGGGGATTATATGCAGAAAACGAACCGCGTCATGAAAGAAAATGTCATTCTCGAAGAAGGTGCGGAGGATCCTTATCGCATCAGCCTGGCTAATATTCTGGTTGAATACAGCGCGAGAGCGATCAACCCGGAAACCGGTGAATACGATAGGCAGCCCCGCATGGTGAAATCCAGCCTTGCTACCGAGAAGCTGGTCACCAAATCCGGCGGTGGCGCGATACTTGAAAATATCGATGTTGTCAATTCCTCTGAAGGATTCTCTGTTTCCGCTGCGCTGCTTGGCTCGGATGAAGGGCTCAGCGAAATGGATCATCTGGTTTCTGTTTCCGACGACGAGGTGATCTTCACTGCACCTGTGAATGCAGGCGCTACTTCTCAGAAATACCGGATCACGGTAAGCGCCAATGAAACCTCTGATATCTATGCTTCTGTGGAAGTCGAAGTTCTCCCGCAGAACGGGGGCTCCCCGGATGTAGAAGAAAGTGAGCAGGACTTGGATGCAGACGAAGAGAGTGATAACGAGGACGATCCCGTGGATGAAGTGGAATAGGCGCTCTGCCTACTTTTCGGTGATGGAAGCACCAGAACACACAAAATGCTTAGATTCTGCAATGTATGGGTCGGGCGGCAACAAGCGGCCGACCCATACATCGTGCATTAAGAAAGAGAGATGTGCCATGAAGAAAATTTTATGCTGCCTGCTTGCCTTCATTACACTTTGCCTTTCCGGCTGCCTTGCAAAACCGGAAAAGCTTTCTGTGGAGGAAGTGCCTATTCCTTATACGATTCGGACAAAGCTGGATGGCAATATGGAGATTACCGTGGATACCAGTGCTATGCCGGGCTTTGATTGGCAGCAGGAAAGTTTTTTTGGTACATATTGTGAAGTTGATTTCGAACAGGGGCCGGAAGAGACCGTTTTTCATCTGAAGGGGATTGCAGAAGGTATTGAAGAGATCACCCTGTTTTATCTGAAAGATGGGGATATTCCGGATTACCGGATTAAAATTTTCCTGCGGGTCGAGGTGAATAATGATCTGCACACCCGCATCATTGATACCGTTTATCAGGAGTTTGCAGGGAATGGCTCCGGCGGGGAGGATACGATCCTTCCTTATGCCTGGGAAACGGATTCGGAGGGTCAGGTAAAGCTTAGCATCTTCCCGCAGGATGATGAACACTGGTATCTGGAATCCGAAGAAAACGGAGTTTGCTCTGTTTCCAGAATGACGGCTTTGGAGGATTCCTGCTACTTTACGGTGGACGCTCTTGCTTCTGGTTCTCATTCTGTTCGGCTGGAAGAAAGAGCTTTCGGCAGCGAAGTGCAGATGCATTTTACAGTAACGGAAACCGGTATGTTGCAGATTGAGACGGAAGTCATTAAGGAGAAGGCAGGTGCCATAGAGAAGCCCGGGGAGGAAACTTCAGGGAAGGATTCCGGAGCAGAAGAGCCTGCTGAAGGAAAAAACGATACTTCCGAAGACTCTGGCTCCGGAGATGCTGCTTCTACCGGCGATGATACGGAGGCTGCCAATGGATAAGGCGATGCAGAAAGAAATCAGGAAGATTCTGACTGGGCGTGTGATCCTCCAGGAGGAGGGCTGGCTGATCGCCCTGCCGGAAGGGAACCCAATGGTTTTTCATGGGCTTCCGGATGGCTGGAGCAGTGCCCGTTTTCGTAAGATCATCTATCGGGAAGAGCATCTCCAACTGGATACGAGCTTTGAGGATGCCTTTCAGATCGTTTTGCGGAGGCTTCAGGATATGGGACGCCTGGTTTATTTGGATACGATCCCGGAAGCGATCTCCTGTATGCGTCGGTATTTTACCTCAAAATCTCTGCTCATCAGTGCGGTCCCGGAGGGGGGCGGGCGAATTTGCGTGCGGGCCTATACCGGGAGAAGCCTCTTCGGAGGGCTTTCCTGCCGCCGTGGTTTGCGTGATTTCCGGCATAATCTTCCCTTGATAGAAATCGTGGACAGCGCAAAAAAGGAAGAGAAGAAAAAGAGAAGCAGAGAGAAGAAAAAAGGAAGAGACTGACTTTGATCGTAGAGATGAAGTTGGCATAAAGTTTTGAGAAGACAAACTTATTCGGGAAGGGTGTGGGAAAATGCCGAAGGAAAATGATATTAATGTTGATAATAACGAAAAAAAGGATTTGAAAGTGAATGAGGAAGTGAACCTGGATCCGAAAGATAACGAGGTTCAGGTGCCTAAAAATGGTGAAGAGAATCAGCTGGATGAGGAAAAAAAGAAAGAACTCGCGGCCTTGAACGCAAAAGAAGAAGAGAAGAATAAAGAAAACCCTGAAGAGAATAAAGAGTCTGAGAAAAAAGAAGAGAAAGAGGAAGCAAAAAAGGACGGAGAAGAGAAGAAAGAAGAGGGCGAAAAAGAATCTCTTCAGGAAGGAAAAATAAAAGAGGGTGCTTCTCCCGAGAAAAAGAAAACAGGATCTTTAGGGGAACAGGAAGGGGATTCCTTCAATCTTGAGATGCTGCGGGATAATCCGAAACTGGCCAAACGTCTGGCAACCACCATTGATAAAGAAGGCCGCATGGGTTCTGTTTTCCAGGAGGAAGAGGATGCGGAGTATGAATTCAGAAAAGACCCGGAAAAGGCCATGGAGCGCATCCAGGATTTGGCTTCCCGGGGAAAGCTTTTCCTTCGCGAAAGAGGTAAGGATACCTTTCATAAGCTGGAAAAGGATTCTGAAGGCGGCTATAAGCTGGGCGAAGGTTTCGCACAGAAGAGCTCCCCGCCTTATGACTATGCCTATGGCTTGCTGATTCAGATGACGGCTGGCTTCTTCAAACTGAGCTTCGGTAAGAATTGGTTTTCTGATCGCGCTGAAAGATTCCGCTCCTGGCTGAAAATGGATATCAGCATAGATGAGGAGAAACAGGAAATCCAGGATGAGCGGGAACAAGCAAAGAGTGACGAGAAGAAAGCAAAGAAAAAGCAGGAAAAAGCGGAAAAAAGAAGACTGAAGAAGCTGGCAAAGGAAGAGAAGAAAAAGCAGAAGCAGGAGCAGA
>JAUMYD010000080.1 GCA_030528765.1 Bacillota bacterium | reverse complement strand
CACGCCGCCGGAAACAGTATACGCGTTGGCAGATGTGGCGCATGAGTTTTTGAATTTCGTTTACACCGGCAATCTATAAGATGAGAGGAGCTGTCCCTATGCAGGACTTTATCTATTGCAAGCTGGAGATATTTATTCCGGAGTCTCACCTGGAAGAGCTGCAGAAAGCCCTCTGGGAAGCGGATGCAGGGCATATCGGCAATTACGATTGCTGTTTGTCCTATAGTCTGGTCATGGGCTGCTGGCGGCCTTTGGCGGGGACGAATCCTTATATCGGTGCAGAGGGGAAGATCAGCTGCGAGCCGGAGCTGAAAGTGGAAGTTGTCTGCCAAAGGGAGAAGGTGGACGAGACTGTGGAGGCGGTGAAACGGATACATCCTTATGAGGAGCCGGTGATCAACGCCATTCCCCTGTATCGAAGCAGCTTTTGAGATCGCAGACTGGAATTGTCGGAAAGGATGGCAGCGAGAGTGGTATGTATTTGCCTCATTGATAAGATCCACCGTGCAGAAGCAGGGAGGACATACCTGAAAAGGCCATCCCCGGAGATCGTATGGAAAAGGCTCGTTGCCGCTGCAGCTGTGGCGGGATAAAGAAGAGCGGTGTATACTGGCAGGTACTCAAAAAACTTACAGGGAGAGTAATGGGATTTGCTGCCCTTGTTCTTTTGAAAGGAAGCTTTATGTGATATTGAGTAATTGAATGGACCGATAAATAAGGATTTGTTGAAGGGATTCGGGTGTGCTGTCTCCCTGTGGGACTTTTCTGCCTCTCCTTTAGCGAAGGCTGGTCGAAGGCAGCGGGGAGGGGGCGGGTAAATGATGCGAAGGTCGGGATTTTTGGGGAGTCTTTGATTAGATTGATGCTGTTGCTCGGGAAAAACATAAAACCCTCTCAGGCCGCTTCGCTGACAGTTCCTCGGAGGCGGAGCGAAGGATCGCAAAAACTTCTGCTCAGGATGGAGCCAGACTGAGCAATCAATCTGACCATGGTGATACTGCCGGGGCATGCTTTCCCCAAAGCCTGCACATATAAAAGGGAGCGTATCGCAAAGATACGCTCCATAACTGTTTTATGAATCTCGCTCCAAGGCAGCACTATACGCGGATGGAATGGCCACTGTTTTTCAGGGCTTCTTCATTTAATTTTTCGCCGCTCAGCACGGAATTGCCGTTGATCCAGACATAGCGAATCCCAAAAGCACGTTTTTGATCCGGTGTGGCGTTCATCAGTTCCTCTTCGCTGAAGACGGTCAGATCCGCAAAATACCCCGGTCGAATGTAGCCGCGTTCGTGCAGGGAGAATCGTTCCGCTGTGGCCGCGGTCATTTTGTGGATGGTCTTTGGCAGGGAATCACCGATACCCAAAAGGGAATCACGAAGGAATTTTGGGAAGCAATCGTAGATAGCGGGGTTCTGCAGGCCATTGTCCTCCACCCAGGCATCTGTCATATACAGACATCTAGGATCATGCTCAAACTGATGTATGATTTCCGGCGTGGTGTAGGGGCCCATATTGACGCGGCCTTTGAAGTTGCTTTTTTCACAGAGCATCAGGTAGGTATCCAGGTCATTCCGGCCCTCTTCCTGTGCGATCTCATGCACGGTTTTGCCTTCATATTTCTCGAAGCCTCTCCCAATATAGGCTACCTGAATATCCTTAAAGCCAAAACCGAGAAGTAAGCTTGAGGCGTATACCAAGCTGCGGAGCTTCAAACGATTTATGGGTTTGTTTCGTTCCCCGGCACTCATCGCTTGGTACCATGCAGGCAGGATCACGGTTATCACGGATACGCCCAGCGTTTCGTTATAAATATCAAACATCATGTCCACGCCTTCTTCACGCAGGCGCTCCACGGTGGAGATGAAAGCATCCTTGTCTTTGAAAGATCTTCTTCCGACAAAGATGGCATGGGAATAGTGGAGTTTCGTTTTGGTGCCGCTGGTGATTTCTGCAAGCTCATCAAGAGCCCGAAGCAGGTGGGATCTTCCCAGCAGTTCCGGGTAGGACATGGAGACGGCAGAATTTGCCCGGGGATGTACGCTCAGCGGACGTTCATATTTTTCGCATAGCTGCGCAACTTTTTTCAGTTCTTCTTTTTGTGCATATAAACCGGGATCATACATCAGCCCCAGAGAAATTCCTGCTGCGCCCTGCTGCAGCGCTTCCTCCAGGATGGCCAGCATATCGGAGAGTTCTTTTTCGGTCAATTCTCTGTTTGCGCTACCAGAGACAGAGGCGCGCGCTGTGCAGTGGCCGGCCAGAACAGCCAGATTGCAGGGCATATGCCTGTCGATCGCATTCAGATAGTCCTGAACCTGTCCTATGGGCTGCCCATCGTGGAAGAAAAAGAGCCCACCGCCCATTTTATCTATGTGGGGGCTGTCATTGGAAAAAGCTGTTGCTGAAAGGCCGCAGTTGCCCGCAACAAAAGTAGTGATCCCCTGGCGGATAAATGGCTCGAAGTATTTTTGCGGTTTTTTTCGGGCAGAAAACCAATCATTGTGAGAATGTGCATCGATAAACCCCGGGGCGATGCTCAGACCCTGCAGATCGATCATCGTGTACCCCTCCTGCTGAGGGATTTGCGGCGCAACCCGGGTTATTTTTTCATCTGCAAACAAAATATCGCCAAGGAAGGGAGCGCTGGTGCTTCCGTCATAGATTTTTGCGTTTTTGATAAGAACCGGAGCTTTATTATCCTGCATGGCCTACCTCACCCTTTTTCTTTTCATTATACCGTGCTATTCCGGATAAGACAACGGATATATGATTTTTTGCAGAACGCAGGTAGCATTTCGTTGGACCTTCATGCCGTCCGAAGGGGGCTTCGCCGATGGGGAACGCTGGCTGTGTAAAAGGATGGATTTTTCCTGGAGATAGAAAACGAGGAGCAGTGTTTTCTGCCTCCCCGCCTTCTGAAATTCATTTTTTTGCAGTTCCCTCTGTGCTCCATCCGGAATCACTCTGCTGCTGCAGCTCTTTTTCCAGTTCTGCGAAATTTTTCTTCTCCAGCTTGCAGATGATTATTGAGCCGGTGCTAAACATTACCCGAACGAAAAACCTATCCCCGACTGAATCGTAAATCCGGCCAGCACTCATCGTACCCCTTGTCACGGAATGAATACTGTTTGCAATATAAGCTACTGTGCCGAGCACAGGCAGGGTGCATTTTATGGCCTCTCCATCGTAAGGATTATCCGGTTCCTTGCTGCATCGGATCAAGTTGCCGATGGCAAAGGGTGCGCAGCCATAATAGTTTTTGAAGCCGGTTATAGTCACAAACTTATCTTCCATTTTGCCTTGCGGCATTATTTCTTCCACCATTCTATATTCCTCCATTTTATCCTTCTCTTTCGCATTCTCCCCCTGGTCAAAAAGTTTTTTTTGGCAGCTTTTCTGCTTAGCGTGTTCATAAAAGCAAAGCACAGCCTGTCGGACAGATTCGCTTTAAAAAAGCTTTGGGCAGCTCTGTTTTCGCAGTGCCGCTGCTCTTTCCTGCGGTCCTGAATACAACAGGCAGGGCTTCAGAGAATCTTGAAAAAGCCAGAGAGCCTTTTTTGGGGGGCTGTTTTCTCAGATATTTTTATTTTAGCGGGAAAACTGTCCCATAAACAGACCAGAAAGAGGTTTACATCCAGCTTTTCCCGCTTTATAATGAAAGTAACGAAACAAAAAGGGCAGTGATACGGTGTCTCGTTCTTCCTTTCAAAAATTGAAGATTATCTATGTGATGGAATACCTTTTGCGAAATTCCGATGAGAACCACCCTGTATCAGTGGCCCAGCTGATTTCTATGTTGAAGCAGCAGGGCATCTCCGCGGAGCGAAAAAGTATTTATGATGATATTCAGTGCCTGCAAAACTATGGTCTGGATATCGTCCTTGCCGATAAGGGGAAGAACAGCGGTTACTATGTGGCCAGTCGTGATTTCGAATTAGCGGAGCTGAAGCTGCTGGTGGATATCGTCCAATCTTCAAAATTCATTACCCACAAGAAAACCATGTCTCTCATCAGAAAGATCGGGCGTCTGTCCAGCATCCATGAGGCGCAGCTGCTGGACAGGCAGGTATATGTAAAAAATCGTATCAAGACCATGAATGAGTCTATTTACTATAATGTGGATGAAATTCACAGAGGTATCGCGGAAAACAAAAAAATTCGCTTTCGCTATTTCAGCTATACCGTGCAAAAGGAGCGCCGCCCGAGAAAAGCCGGTGACTGGTACACCATCAGCCCCTTTGCTTTGAGTTGGGACGATGAGAACTATTACCTGGTGGGCTTTGATTCTATGGCAGGGATCATCAAGCATTTTCGGGTGGATAAGATGGCTGATATCGACACTATGGAAGAGGAGCGGGAGGGACAGGATATCTATGCTGCACTGGATATGGCGGTCTACACGAAAAGGACCTTTGGAATGTTTAGCGGTGAGCAGATCCCCGTTCGTCTGCGCTTCGAAAATAGCCTGGCAGATGCAGTTCTGGACCAGCTTGGTCTGGATGCGATGCTGATTCCGGATGGCGAGGATCACTTTATCGTCCGTACGGAGCTTGTGGTCAGCCCCAGGTTTTTTGCCTGGATTTTTGGTTTTGGGGAAAAGGCCCTCATTCTGGAGCCACAGCAGCTGCGGGAAGGCATGCGGGAGCAGATTCAAAGAGTTTTGGCACTATACGGAGAATGAAGAAAGCTATGCTTCTGCTGGGTGGAGCCTTCTTCCGGAAAAGAAAGCCTTGCTGTCACACCGAAAGGGAAATGTTTTCTGCCACGCTGCCCTTGAAGCAGGCAGGAAATGCCGGAGCAGAAGAGCCTCCGGAAGCCTAAGCAGCCGCAAGGAAGAAAATGCTGCAGCGCGCTGGGAAAAGGTGCTCTTCCATACAAGTCTGCAAAACGAAAAACCGATCCAGCCGGAAGTTTTTTAGGTTTGAAGATGCTATGCTTCGGTGCTTTTTGTGAAAGCCGATGTTCCGCAGCATGAATTTCCGGACTTGGTGGTATGGCGAAACCGTCTTTTTGGCTTTCGGAAAAGCACAGAACAGAGTGGTAATGGTTTTGGGAGGAAAAATGATAGAAGTGGTTGCTGCCCTGATCCGGGAAAAAGATAAACTCTTGATTTGCCAGCGGCCGGCACATAAGACAAGGGCTCTGTTATGGGAATTCCCCGGGGGAAAGATTGAGCCCGGGGAAAGCAGGGAGCAGGCACTGTTTCGGGAGTGCAGAGAGGAGCTCGCCATAGGCATTTCCATAGGAGAGCTGCTTCTGGAGCTTGTTCATGAATATCCGGATATCAGGATCCACCTCAGCCTGTTCGATGCGGTTGTTTCCGAAGGCCGCCCGCAGAAATTGGAGCATGCGAAAATCAAATGGATCAGCCCTGCTGAAATCTCAAACTATCGCTTTTGCCCGGCTGATGAAGAAATGCTGGAGAAAATAAAAAGCCTTTTGGGGTGGTGAGCAAAATATGACTCGCGCATTGAACATATATGGGCTTTCACGAATTCATGAGGAAGTTCCATTTAATACTGTAGAAAAACTCCTTTCGCAAAAAGACACAGGGGGAGGTACGCATTTTCATGAAATCGAATCCCTGCGGATCCTTGTGGATGCACTTGTTCGCATGGGCATGCAGATTAAAGAGCTGGACGGTTTTTTTTTTCGGCTACACGATCCCGCGGATCGGCAAAGAGTTTGATCTGCTTAAATTTACGAAGCAATGCTGCATCAATATTGAGCTGAAATCCATAATGGTCCCCCCTGCGCAGATCTTGGCGCAGCTTTTGAAAAACCGATATTATTTGAAGCACCTGGGAAAAAAACTATTATTATATACAGTTGTCACAGATTCGATGTGCTGCTATAGGATTACAGAAGAGGATGAACTGGAAGAGGTGGATTTTTCAGAAGTGATCAAGCTTCTGAAGCAAAATGCTGCTGACTATATTTCGGACATAGATGGCATGTTCCAGGCAGCACAATATTTGGTTTCTCCCCTGGAAACACCGGTAAAGTTCATTCAGGGAGAATATTTTCTTACGCAGGCGCAGGAACAGATAAAGAAGGATCTGCTGCGTGGCCTGGAGCCGGCTTTTCCGGGGACGTTTTTTCATTTGACCGGCCGGCCGGGAACAGGGAAAACATTATTGCTCTATGATATTGCCAAGACTATCTCAAGACAGGGGAAAACACTTTTGATTCATTGCGGTAAACTCACTGAAGGCCAGGAAAAGATCAATCAGGAGCTTGAGAATTTATCGATCGTCAGCGTGGGACAAGTGAAAAGCAATGCACTATTTTTGGATGAATACAACTATATTCTGGTTGACGAAGTGCACCGGATCCAAGAAACGCAATATTGGGAAATATGTGCATCTGTGGATCGCAACGGGCAAAGCTGCATTTTTTCTTCCGACCCGGAACAGATACTCTCCAATGCTGAAAGAAAAAGGAATATCGTACAGAAAATTACTGAGCTTAAACCAAAAAAGGAGTTTATCCTTTCGGAAAAACTTCGTGCCAACAGGGAACTGTATTCCTTTATTGATCGAATGAGAAATCTGAACCATAAACAGGATGCCGCTGTGCGGTACCAGAATATTTATTTGAATTATGCCAATACCACCGGAGAAGCGCAGGCCCTTATTGAATATTACAAGGGGAAGGGTTTCGTGTTTATCAACTATTCAAAGCCGCATTTCGCAAATAGTCCTTATGCCTGCTATGAAGGAGATTATGATACCCATCATGTTGTCGGACAGGAATTCGATAAAGTTGTTATGCTGATGGATGATTCCTTTTATTATGATGAGCTGGGAGTTTTGTCTGGCGTACCCCATCCCAATCCGGATTTTCTGTATCCCAACCTTTTTTATCAGGGCGTAACAAGAGTACGCGAAGTCCTCGCCGTTATTGTTGTAAATGCACCTGTGTTATTCGGGCAGATCGCCAGAATTGTTGAGTAATGCTCTGAGAAAGAACAGGCTTCGGCAGTTCCGCGGAGTGGAGGAATATCTATGCTGACATATACCTACAGAGAAAAAGGAAAATTCGTGTTGCTTGAGAAACCAAAGCCCACTATTCTGCATGCGCGGGATGCAATCATCAGGGTGACTTTGGCCAGCATCTGCTCAAGCGATCTACATATTAAGCATGGCAGTGTTCCCCGTGCAGTCCCCGGTGTAACTGTGGGACACGAGATGGTCGGTATCGTAGAGACGATTGGAGCTGCGGTATCCCATGTGAAGCCGGGGGATCGTGTTACTGTGAATGTGGAAACATTCTGCGGAGAGTGTTTTTTCTGCCAACACTCTTATGTGAACAACTGCACCGATCAAAATGGCGGCTGGGCTCTTGGCTGCCGGATCGATGGTGGGCAGGCAGAGTATGTCCGCGTGCCCTTTGCTGATCAGGCTCTGAATAAAATCCCGGATAATGTCAGCGATCAGCAGGCCCTGCTTGTGGGGGATGTGCTTGCTACCGGTTTTTGGGCGGCGCGGATTTCGGAGATCAGCGCTGAGGACAGCGTTTTGATCATCGGTGCGGGCCCTGCGGGCATCTGCACTCTGCTTTGCGTGATGCTGAAAGATCCAAAACGTATTATCGTCTGCGAAAAGGATGAACAGCGCATTCAATTCATCAAGGCGCACTATCCGGATGTGCTGACTGTCACACCTGAGAATTGCCTTGATTTTGTCCGCCGGCATAGCGATCACGGTGGCGCGGATGTGGTGCTGGAGCTTGCTGGGGAGGAGGAGAGCTTCCGCCTTGCCTGGGAGTGCGCACGGCCAAATGCCTTGGTTACGCTGGTTGCCCTTTATGACCGGGCGCAGCTCCTGCCGCTTCCCGAAATGTATGGCAAAAATCTGACCTTCAAGACCGGCGGTGTAGATGGCTGTGATTGCGAAGAGATCTTGCGGCTTATTGCTGAAGGTAGTCTCGATACAGAGGAACTGATCACACACACATATCCGCTTTCTAAGATCGATGAAGCCTATGCTTTATTTGAAAACAGGCTCGATGGGGTCATAAAGATAGCGATAGATTGCTCACGAGCAGATTCCTGAGCAATATGAATCTGCCAGCCCCGAGGGGCTTTCCGCAGAGATTTTCCGGGAGGTCTGCGAAAGAGGGAGCTTTTCAGGAGCTCTTCTCTTTTTTCGTTTTCATACACAAAAAACACCCGAAACCATGGGTGATATGATCCTCCTAAAGTAGACCATGGAAATATCCAAAATCTACTTTAGGAG
>JAUMYD010000079.1 GCA_030528765.1 Bacillota bacterium | reverse complement strand
CGCCTGCGAGATTTGCGGGAGGATCATGATCTGACCCAAACCCAGGTGGCTGAATACCTGGGCATGAAGCAATCCCAGTATTGCCGCTACGAAAGAGGATTGCGGGATTTACCTACCGATGTACTGATTCGCTTGGCGAAGCTCTACAAAACCTCCACCGACTACATTCTGGAGCTGACAGATAAAAACGAAAGCTACTAAAGACCGCAAAAACCCTGCTTGCAGTGCAAGCAGGGTTTTCTTCTCATTATAGGCTCTGCTTCAGGCAGGCGCCGGTTCGGGACTCCGGGCATTCCAGCAAGCCCGCAGGCGGTCCGGCATAGAGCAGCTGCCCGCCATTCTTACCGCCCGCCGGCCCCAGGTCGATCACATGATCCGCCCGGCGCACCACATCCAGATTGTGCTCGATGACGATGACCGTGTTCCCTGCATCCACCAGCTGATCCAGGATGCCCAGCAGGCGCTCGGTATCCGAAATATGCAGGCCGGTGGTGGGCTCATCCAGCACGTAAACGGACCCCTGCTGCCGCAGACGCCCGGCCAGCTTCAGCCGCTGGCACTCCCCGCCGGAAAGC
Organism: Bacillota bacterium; assembly: GCA_030528765.1. Lineage (GTDB taxonomy): Bacteria > Bacillota > Dehalobacteriia > UBA4068 > UBA4068 > RGIG3155. Next base: position 7,709 of record JAUMYD010000079.1, on the reverse strand, counting down.
GTAGGCAGCGGCTGCCCCAGGGTGAGATACTCCAGACCCACCCGCTCCAGCATTTCCAGCTGCTCCCGGATCTTCTTCTGGGAGAAGAAAGCCAGAGCTTCCCGGACGGTCATATTCAAAACTTCGCTGATATTCTTCCCCTGATAGAGGTAGGAAAGCACATCATCATTGAAACGCCGCCCCTGGCAATTCTCGCAAAGGCTGCGCACTGGCTCCATAAAGGCCAGATCCGTATAGATATAGCCCAGGCCCTGACAATCCGGGCAGGCGCCCTGAGAATTAAAGCTGAAGAGAGATGCAGAAACCCCGTTCGCCTTGGCAAAGAGCTTGCGGATCTCATCCAGAACGCCCGTATAGGTGGCCGGGTTGGAGCGGACATTCACGCCCACTGGGCTTTGGTCGATGACCACAGCCTCAGGATAATGCTTCAGAAACTCCTCCATGATCAGGCTGCTCTTCCCGGAACCGGCAACGCCGGTGACCGCACTCAGCACGCCTTGGGGGAAATCCAAATCCAGATTCCGCAGATTATTGGCGCAGGCTCCGCGGACGGGCAGCCAGCCTCTGGGCTGACGGGGCTCTGCTTTCAGGGAAAGCTGCTTTGCCAGACAACGGCCGGTCACCGTATCCGCTTGACATAATCCGGCATGATCCCCCCGGTAAACGATGCTCCCACCCTGAGAGCCTGCACCGGGGCCCATATCCACCACCAGATCGGCAATAGAGATTACAGCCGGATCATGCTCCACGATCAGCACTGTATTCCCTGCATCCCGCAGCTCCAAAAAGAGCCGGTTCAGCTGCTCCACATCGTGGGCGTGCAGACCCACGCTGGGTTCATCGAAGATATAGAGTAGATCCGTCAGGCTGCTGCCCAGATGCTTCACCATCTTGATGCGCTGGCTTTCTCCGCCGGAAAGACTGGAAGTCGTCCGCTCCAGCGTCAGATAGCCCAGGCCAATATCCCGCAGATGCCCCAAACGGCGCAGCAATTCCGCTGTCAGCGGTTTTGCTGCCGGGGCATCGATCCCTTCCAGCACCGGGACCAGCTGTTCGATCTCCATTTTGGACATTTCCGCAATATTATAGCCATTGATACGGCAGGAAAGAGCCGCCTGGTTCAGCCGCGTCCCGCCGCAGGCCGGGCAGGGTGCGTAGCGGATATACTGCTCGATCTTCTCCCGGGTAGAAGCGCTGATCTCACTGCTGCCCTTCTGGATAAACATGCGGGTGAAGCGTCGGATCACCCCTTCATAATTTCCCTCCAGAGGGATGCCGCCACGGACGGTGGAAAATTTTCCCTCCCCATAGAGGAATTGCTGCCACTCCTCCTCCGTATAGTCCTGAAGAGGCTTATCGCAGTCAAAATAGCCGCTGCAGGTAAAGGCCTTCCAATAATAGCTGCCCACGCTGTAGGTGGGGAAAAGGATGGCCCCTTCGTTCAGAGATTTCGTCTTATCAAACATCTTCTCCTGATCCACTTCCACAATGTGCCCCACGCCGCCGCATTCCGGGCACATGCCCTTCGGGTGATTGAAGGAGAAGGCGTTGGAATAGCCCACATAGGGCTGCCCCACCCGGGAAAACAGCATACGCAGCACCGCGTAGATATCCGTTACTGTCCCCACAGTAGAGCGGGAATGGCCGCCCAGCCGCTTCTGATCCACCACCACGGCCGCGGAAAGATTGGAGATCCGATCCACATCCGGCGCAGAGCCAGAGGGCATACGCATGCGGGCAAAGGCGCTGAACATATCACTCAGCTGCCGCCGGGCTTCCGCTGCAATGGTATCAAAAACCAGCGAGCTTTTGCCAGAGCCGGAGACGCCGGTGAATACCACGATGCTGTGTTTTGGAATATCCAGATCCAGACTTTTAAGATTATTCGCCCGGGCGCCGCGAATCCGGATGCATTTCTGATCCATATAAACCTCCCAAACAAAGAGGGAGCGGGAAAATCCGCTCCCTGAAATATTTTGCAGCTGCGCTTCCCTTTCGGGAAGCAATGCCAGGAGAAAAAATCTTCCTCCAGTGAAAATCCATCAGGCGAAGATGATCAGCAGGCCAATCATCATGCCAACGAGAACAGCAAAGGCAGGCAGCTTGGAGCGCCACATCAGGATAGCAGCGGGAAGCAGCTCACCAAAGACCACATAAAGCATGGCACCACTGGCGAAGCTCAGAGAGAAGGCCAGGAAGATGGGGCCAATGGTACCCAGCCAAAAGCCCAGCAGCGCGCCAATGACCGTAGGCAGGCCGGAAAGAGCCGTTAGAAGAATGGCCTTCCAGCGCTTCATACCACCTGCGATCAGCGGTACAGAAACAGACATTCCCTCCGGGATATTGTGCAGACCGATGATCAGAGCCATGCCCAGACCGGCCCGGGAAGCAGCAGCACTTGCCTCTGTGGCAAAGGAAGCGCCGATCACCATGCCTTCCGGCATATGGTGCAGCGCAATGGCAAAGACCATGATCATCCCTGCCAGGAACATCTGGGAAGAGGAATCCTTCTGCTGAGCATGCACCTCCAGATGATTGCTGTGGATCAATTCCTCCAGGCTATCGGCGGTTTTCGGGTGTGCTTCATCGATATGGGGGACCTCATGATCGGTTTTCCGGTCGATCCAAAAATTCAGTAGATAGACCATGCCGTAGCCAGCCAAAACACCAAGGATCACCAAAAGGACAGCAGCTGAGCCCATGTATTCCAGCTCTGTTATGCCTTCCCCGATGAGGGCAAAGCAGACCACGCTGAGCATGACCCCGGCAGCAAAGCTCAGCAGCAGACTCACCGTTTTGCTGGAATCCCGCCGAAAGGAGGCGCCCAGCACACCGCCAAGGCCCGTACCAAAAACGCCGGAAACAAAGGTGATCAAAAGCACTTCAAGAATCGCATCCATAATATACTCCTGTACAGAACATATAAAATGACATCTATATTATACTTCTCTTCCCTGCGGGATTCAAGACTCTTTCTGTTTTCAAAAGTACAGGTGAATTTTCTCTGCAGGATTTGTCGCATATAATTCATTCGACTACCAGGCTGTTTTATGCTATAATACCAAAAGAGAGTCAAAGCCGTATGCCATCCAATGATTCTTCACTCGAAAACACATGGTGAGAACATGAACCACTTTCTTCCAATTTGTAAACAGGATATGCAGGAACGTGGCTGGGAGCAGGCTGATTTTGTTTATGTGATCGGGGATGCCTATGTGGATCATCCCTCCTTTGGCCCGGCCATCATCAGCCGCCTGCTGGAATCCCACGGTTATCGGGTGGCCATCATCAGCCAGCCGGATTGGAAGGATGCCTCTTCGATCGATGTTTTTGGCTGCCCGCGTCTGGGCTTTCTGGTCAGCGGCGGGAACATGGATCCCATGGTTAACCATTATACCGTTGCCAAGAAGCGCCGTCGCCAGGATGCCTATAGCCCCGGCGGAAAAACAGGACTACGGCCGGATCACGCTACAGTTGTCTATTGCAATCTGATCCGCCGCAGCTATAAAAATATCCCCATCATCATCGGTGGTATAGAAGCCAGCCTGCGGCGATTGGCCCACTATGACTATTGGTCTGATAAGCTAAAGCGCTCCATCCTTCTGGACAGCCAGGCAGATCTGCTTTCCTATGGCATGGGGGAACGCTCCATTCTGGAAATTGCCGAGGCCCTGGACAGCGGCCTCCCCGTGGAGCAGCTCAGTTACATCAGCGGCACCGTCTATAAAACAAACAGCCTGGAAAGCGTTTATGACTACCTGCTGCTTCCGGAATATCCGGAACTGCTGGAAGATAAAATAAGCTATGCCCGCAGCTTTGGCATACAGTGCCGCAATGCAGACCCCTTTTCCGGGAAACGGCTGGTGGAGCCTTACGGAGAGAAAGAATTTGTGGTGCAGAATCCCCCCAGCCTGCCCCTTTCCCAGGAGGAGCTGGATGCGGTCTATGAGCTCCCCTATACCTATGCGTATCACCCCAGCTACCGGGAGGCAGGTGGAGTCCCTGCCATTCAGGAGGTACAGTTCAGCTTGACAAGCTGCCGTGGTTGCTTTGGTGCCTGCAATTTCTGCGCACTCAGCTTCCACCAGGGGCGCATCATCCAGGCCCGCAGCCATGAATCCTTGCTCGAAGAGGCAAAAAGGCTCATTTCCCAGCCGGATTTTAAAGGCTACATTCATGATGTGGGCGGCCCCACGGCAGATTTTCGCTTTCCCGCCTGCGACAAGCAGCTGCGTAAAGGGGCCTGCCCGGAGAAGCAGTGTCTTTTTCCCCAGCCCTGTAGCAATCTGCGGGTAGATCATCGGGATTATCTTTCTCTGCTGCGGAAGCTGCGCTCTCTTCCCGGGGTGAAGAAGGTATTTGTCCGCTCCGGTATCCGCTTTGATTATGTGCTGGCAGATAGAGACGAAAGCTTTCTGCGGGAGCTTTGTGCCCATCATATCAGCGGTCAGCTGAAAGTGGCACCGGAGCATGTCTCCGATGTAGTTCTGCAGCACATGGGCAAACCGGCAAACAGTGTGTATCGCCGTTTTTTGGAACGATATAGCGAGATCAACCGTCAAATGGGACGGAATCAATATGTGGAGCCCTACCTGATGTCCTCTCATCCCGGCTCTTCCCTGCAGGAAGCAGTGGAGCTGGCAGAATATCTGCGGGATTCCCACTGCTCCCCGGAGCAGGTGCAGGATTTTTATCCAACCCCTTCCACCGTCTCTACCTGTATGTATTATACCGGTCTGGACCCCCGGAGCATGCGGACTGTCTATGTGGCACGCAACCCGCACGAGAAGGCATTGCAGCGGGCACTTATCCAATACAGGGATCCGGCAAACCACCATCTGGTGCTGGAGGCTTTGCGCAAAGCCGGCCGCAGCGATCTGATCGGCTTCGGCCCCAAGTGTCTGGTGTTCCCCCGTGCGCTCAAAGAAGAGAAGCCGCACAAAGCAGCGGGAACCATTGAAGCAAAGCCGACAGTCCCTGAGGCGTGCAAAAAAAAGGGAGCAAAGGCACAGAAAAAGCCTGGGCTTAAACAGAAGCAAGCGAGCAGAAAAAAGGATCAAAATGGGCGAGGAGGTCGAAAGAAATGAACATTGCCTTTTTCATAACCCCCAAATTGGATGTAGCCTTTTTGTACGATGATTGCAGCTTACGACAGGGTCTGGAAAAAATGCGACACCGAGGCTATACCGCTATTCCGGTAATCAGCCGCGAAGGGCTTTATATCGGAACCATCAGTGAGGGCGATTTCCTTTGGCACCTGCTGGATCACTGTGGCCACGGCATTGAGGGCATTGATATCCATGATACAGAGGATATTCCCATCCGTGATCTGCTTCGTGAAGAAAAATATCCGCCGGTTCCGGTTACTGCCACCGTGGAACAATTGGTCAGCAAGGGCATGTCCCAGAACTTCGTTCCGGTGATAGATGACACCGGGGTTTTCATTGGCATTGTGACCCGTAAAGATATCATTAAGCATTTGGCGAAAAACCAGGAAAAGAAGTAAACCTCTAAAAGACCTGTTTCTCCGGCAGGTATTCATAAAACACGAAATGGAGCGTATTGCAAAGATACGCTCTATTTTTATGCAAGCCGGCTTTGGGGCAGACTCTCCCCAGCAGGATCACCATGATAAAAACTGGACTCCTGGCAGGATCCTGCGATCCGGCAGAAATTTTTGCGCTTCCCGCCCACTCCGGGAGAGGCAGGGGTTTCGTCTTCTGCTTTATCCGTGCAGAAACAGGGGTGCTAAGGCAGTTTACCGCCCCCTGCTATGTGTTTTATGATGCACAGCCCCGGGAATTGCTCTTTTTTATGGAAACAAAAAGGATTTCCTGCCTTGCGGGGATAAAATAAATAATTATGTTTTTTATCAAACAATTTTAGCTACCCCGGTTTTTTTCAATTCGTTCCGTATTCTCTTAGCAGGAGGATTCTGTCGCAATGCATTCAGAAAATAACATCATCCAGCAAGTCTATGCTGCAAAAGAAAATATACGGGCAGCAGATCGATTGATCGAGGCTTATCTGCCCTTTATCAAGGCGGAAACTGCAAAATTTCTTCGCCGCCCACCTGTGGAGGGGCAGGATGATGCCCTGAGCATTGCCATGATCGCCTTCCATGAAGGGATCTGCTCCTATTCCCACAGCCGGGGCTCTTTTTTGAAATATGCAGCTTTGCTCATCAAAAGCAGGCTCATTGATTATTACCGAAAGGAGCAGCGGCACAGCAATCTGATTTCCCTGGACAGCCCGAACAAAGAAACGGAAAGCCCACTTTCCGAAAGCATTGCGGATTCAGAAAATCACAGTGAAAAACGCATGCTTCGGGATGCTACCCAGCAGGAAATCGCAGAGCTCAGCAGGCAGATGCAGGAATTCCAGATCTGCCTCAGTGATGTGGCCGATAACTGCCCAAAGCAGCAGCGAACCATGGAGGCCTGCCGCAAAGCTCTGCAATATGCAAAACAGGAACCGCAGATCCTGGAGGATATGCTGCGGACAAAGCGTCTGCCCATCTCACAAATCACAGCCGGCAGCGGTGTAGAAAGAAAAACACTGGAGCGACATCGGAAATATATTCTGGCGCTGCTGCTGATCCATACAAACGGCTATGAGATCCTGCGGGAACATATCAAACAAGTATTGAAAGGAGGGCCCGCGAAATGAAATACCTGGTCATGGAATGCCACAGCAGTTACGCCATCCTCCTGGACGAGGAAGGGCGTTTTCTGAAGGCGGCAAACCTTCATTATAACGTGGGGCAGAGGGTGGAATCCCCAGTGCTCATGCGTGAAGCAGAAAAAAGCAGCACCGGGAACAGCAAAGCACTTATCAGGATTCTTTCCGGCCTTGCTGCTTGCCTTTTACTCTTTTTCGGCTTCCGCTTCTACCAGAGCCATTTAATCATTCATTCCTCTATCTTTCTCTCCATAAACCCTGCTGTACAGATCGACTTAAACCAACAGGAAAGCGTGCTGCGGCTTCAGGGAAGCAATGCGGATGGATGCCAGCTTCTGGAAGGCTACCGGGGGTGGGGGAAAGATAAGGTCACTGTGGTTGATGAGCTTATTGATCGAGCCATTGAACTGGGATTTCTTTCTGAAGGCGGCTGTGTATCCTTTTCCATTGATGCGCCGGATCAGCTCTCCTTCCAAAAATATGGCACAGAGCTGCGCACAGAAGTAAGCAGCTATCTTTCCGACCGAATGCAGGTGCAAATTGAAATTTACGAGTATCATAAAGAAGAGCAGGCGGAGGAGAAGCAGCCGCAGAACGCCGCTCCCCCCTCCTCTGCTCCGGCGGTTTCTCCGTACAGCGATTCAGATTACAGCCCAGCTGAAATAAAACCATCGCAGCAGCAGGAAGCGGCACCGGAGAAAGATCCCGGACTCAGCTATGACCCCGCATCGGATTACGGGGAGAGCAGCTATGACCCTACTTCGGATTATGGGGATAGCCGCTATTCCCCTGTCCCCGCTTCCGGCAGTGGCAGCCAAAGCCAGCTGAATCCTCAGCCGGAGCAAAAGCCCATCACCAATACAAATACAGCGCCCCCTCCCGTGGCTTCCGGGCTGCAGCAGGGAGCCACGCAGGAAAAGGATTCTTCCTATTATAATAGTTCTTCTCCAGAAAGCCCGTCCTCCGGGGAAACCCCCTCCCCGGATCGCGGTGAGACTGCGGGAAATGATGCTCCAGGCAGCAACGAT
>JAUMYD010000213.1 GCA_030528765.1 Bacillota bacterium | reverse complement strand
TTTGAAAAGAAGAAGCAAGAAACTTTAACGGAAAACCTGATCATCTGTCATTGCGAGGAAGTTCAGCTGCAGGACTGCGAAGCAGTACACAGCTGAACAACATGGCAATCTTTAAACAAACTTTCTGCTGCCAGCTATGTTAAGATTGCCACCTTGCCAAGCTGGGTCTTGCGCTGCAAGTCCACAGCTTGCCTGCCTCGCAATGACAGAAACCGGACGCGGCTTATTTTGCCGCTGAAGAAGTACGCAGGGGCAGCAGCAGGTAAAGATACTCCTCCTCATCCACACCTTCGCCCAGGATGATGCCGGGGGTATTGGGGCCGGTAAGGCGCAGGCGCACCCGCTCCGTATCCAGGATCCGCAGCACATCCAGCAGATATTTCACGTTATAGCTGATGACGAAGTATTCACCCTCGCAGCGGGCGGGCAGCTGCTCCTCGATACGGCCTTCATCCGGCACCTCAGCACTGACGCGAATGCCGCCGTCCTCCATGGAGAGCCGCACCGTATTGCTTTTCGATACTGTATTCCGGGAGATCAGGGCAGCGCGTTCCAGGGATTCGGTGAAGCGGCGTTTTTCAATGACGATCTCCCCTTTGAATATATCCTCCCCGGGGATGACCTGCCGGTAATCCGGGTATTGCCCCACGATCAGACGGGTGGTGAAGGTCAGATTGGCAAAGGTAAAAAAGACCTGGTTCCTGCCGGCGGAAATGTGGATCATATCCTCATCATTGGCAGCCAGGCGGGCCACCTCCTGCAGAGCACGATTGGGGATCAGCAGCTTGCTTTCCCCGCTGCCCTCCCAGACGCCCTGCCCCTTTGCCAGGCGATGCGTATCCGTAGCCACCATCACCAGATCAGCCTGGTTGATCTCCGTATAAACGCCGGCGAATACAGGCCGCAGCTCATCAGGGGCGGCAGCAATGCCCACCTGCCGTACCAGGCGTTTAAAGGCACGAACCGGCATGGAGCCTTCGATCTCCCCATGATTTTTCGGCAGCAGGGGGAAATCCTCTGTAGAGAAGCAGGGGATATCCACAGAGGAGCCGTCATAGCTCAGCTGCAGCACATCCTTTTCAAATTTCAGGCAGATGGGGCAATCCGGCAGCAGACGGGCCAGGGCAGAGAGCTTCTTCCCCGGGGCGATGGTCTGCCCCTCCTCCTTCACCTGCGCATTGACCACACATTCAATGGCCAGCTCCAGATCAGTGGCGCGGAAGCTCAGCCTGTCTTTTTCTGCGGTGATCATGATCCCCGCCAGGCTGGGCAGGGTATTCTTCGTGCTGACCGCTTTCTCCACTGCATTTACGGCATATAAAAGATCCTCTTTGTTGATGATGATTTCCATAATCTTCCTCCTCTGATCTGTGAAAACGGCGAAAAAGCTGTCTGCCCTTTCAAAGCCGGTCATCTCTTTCTCTGCTGCGGTAAATAAGATTTACATAGGAATTGCACATTCTGTGGATATTTCCTTTGTTCACAGGAAATTCCTCCGGGCTGTGCCCGGAAAGGAGTAGTAGTAATAAATAGTAGTCCGTAATAGGGCCTGTGGATTCTGTGGAAAAGAGCTTTTTCAGGAGCGGGAAATGGGATTTTCCAAAAATTTGCCTGTGAATAAAAATTTTCCTTTTTCCACAGTTTTCACAGCCCCCGGGGGAAAACTTTTTTCTATCCACATTATCCTTTATTTAGACAATTTTATCAACCTATTTGTGAACAAAAAATTCCCGGCTTATTAAGCACTATTCTACAGCTTATCCACAGAATTTTTTGCTTCCCTGTGGAATTGCCTGCTAGCGGGATTTTCAGATCCTCTGGCAAATGCTTTCCTTCCTCCCTATCATTTTTTGGCCCGATCCCTTGCATAATTCTTTTCCTGAAAGAAAAGAAGCAAAAGAACTTTAATAGGCTTCGCCGCCTTTGCTCCCCGTCATTGCGAGGAAGTTCAGCTGCAG
>JAUMYD010000078.1 GCA_030528765.1 Bacillota bacterium | reverse complement strand
CTGCTGCTGCTTCTGCTGCTTTCTGCCTGTGGGTGTGAAAAAGAGCCGGCAAGCAGCAGCCAGATGCTTCTTGATACGATCTGCACAGTCACGCTGTTCCAGCCTGCGGATCAATCTTTGGCGGAGCAGGCGCTGAAGCTGGTAGCGGAATACGAGGCGCAATTCAGCCCCAGCATAGCGGGAAGCGAGATCAGCCGGATCAACGCGGCCGGCGGGGAAGCGGTGCCTGTTTCCCCGGAAACAGCGGAGCTTCTGCTGCTGGCCCAGGAGTACAGCCGGCTCTCCCAAGGACGCTTCGATATCACCCTGGGGCGGCTGAGTACACTTTGGGATTTTGGAGGCAGCAATCACCTGCCGGACAAGGAGGAGCTGGAGGAAGCACTCTCCACTGTGGACTATCGGCAGCTGGAGATCATCGGCAGCCGGGAGCAGGGTTTCAGCGCAAGCCTGCAGAACCCGGAGGCCCGGCTGGAGCCGGGAGGCATTGCCAAAGGCTATATCGCGGATCGGGTGGCTGAATTTCTGCGGGAGCAGGGAGTGGAAAAAGCCATCATCGATCTGGGCGGGAATATTCTCACCATCGGAGAAAAAGGCCCCGGCCAGCTCTGGCGCATTGGCATTGAGACCCCCTTCAGTGAGCGAACAGAAATCATCGGTAGCCTCTCCCTGGGGGAAGCTTGCATTGTCACCTCTGGTATTTATGAACGGCAATTCACCCAGGATGGAAAGCTTTACCACCATATCCTGGATCCGAAAACCGGCTATCCTGTGGAAAATGAGCTGCTTTCCGTGAGTATCGTTTCACGTTCCTCAGCCCAGGGAGATGCCCTTTCCACTCTGGCCTTTCTTCTGGGGCGGGAGGAAGGCAGCCAATTCCTGGAAACACAGGAAGATGTTTTGGGCGCGATCTGGGTAGAGCGCTCCGGGGAGATCCATGTGCAGGGAGATTTGGATTTTCAGGAAAGATAATAGTCTTTTCAGACAGCAGCAGCCCCAAATGCGGCCAAATGGCATTTTGAGCGGCAAACACAAAAGCAGAGCAAAAAATTTGCTCTGCTTTTTTACTTCACAGGCTGATCAGTGCTTCTTTTCCTGCAAAATTTTTCTCCCCTGATCCAGATCCGGCTCTGCTGCCGGGGCAGCCCAAAGAAAAACCAGCGCCCGCCGGCTACGGGCAAACAGCAAGGCAATCAACAGGCCTGTCAGCACCCCCACAGGAACCAACAGTGCTCCATAAGCCCAGATCGTCTTTGTTCCGGCCAGCAAGCTGGCCAGCAGCAACTGCGCCAGATTATGAGTAACTCCACCGGCCATGCTCACTCCCCAAAGGCTGAAGCAGCGGCAGGAGCGAAGCAATGCCATAACAAGCAGGCTGAAAAGCGCACCTGCAAGGCTATACATAGCCATAGCCAGATTCGCAAAAAGAAAAGAAACCAGCAGGATGCGGCAGAGGCTGACCCAGAAAGCCGTCCGCCATCCGTAACAATACAGTGCAAAAACGATAACCACATTCGCCAGGCCCAGCTTCAGGCCGGGGATGCCCAGGGGAAGCGGAAAAAGTGCTTCCAGATAGGAAAAAATCGCAGCCAGAGCCACCAGCAGTCCGCCCCGGGCCAATCTCTTACTTACTGACAGCATCCAGGCCCCCCTCTTCTTCGCCGCAGATCTCCACCACAAGGCGGGCAGGCAGGCAAACGATACTCTCTCCCCGGTGACGGATCGCGACATGCTTCACGCAGTACTGGTCCGGGCAATCTGCCTCCCGGATAAAAACTTCCCCCTGCCCGAAACAGACAAGATTACTGTATCTGCCCTGCTCTACTAGGATCTCCGCTTCCTGATCCAGGGGGTAGATGCCCAGACTTTCTCCCGCACTGATGATCTCTGCCTGCAGCCCCTCTTCCCCGCGCAGAGAAAGGCCGAACAACAGAAAGCCCAAACTCAGCAGCAGGAAGAAGAGCAGTAAAAATCCATCTGCCCAGCGAAAACGGGGCAGAGAGCAGCCGGCCCCGGCGCTCATGATCCCTTCACCCAAGGGCGAAGCAGCTCTGAGATCCGAAAAGGAAGCTGATCCCGATTCTCCGGCAGCAGCTCCAGCAAAGCTACCCGGGGATGGCTGCGCACCGCATCCAAAAAAGGAATCGCTTTGGGCTTTATCACGCCCAGGATCGGGATGCTTCCATCCAGAAGAGTCAGCACTTCCCGGCAGAAGGAAGGAGCCTTTTCTTCCATCATCCCCAGCTCATCCATGAGCAGCAGACTTGCCTCCGCAGGACAATTCTGCAGAATGGAAAGCCCACCACGCTCAAAAGCCTGCGGGAAGGAGGTGAAAAGATCATCCCCCCAGCGGATCCCCAAAAGATGATCCCGATCATAACAAGGAGGCTGCTGGGCGGGGATCACATAAACCTCTGCTTTGGCCTGGGGCAGCATGGTCGGCACACTGACACTGCGAAATCCCCCCAGGCAGGGCTGGCCCAAAAGGGAAAGGCTACGCTGTATAGCTGTTGTTTTGCCTGTATGCACAGCACCGCTAATAAAAATATGCATGGCTCTCCTTTTCCGATAAAAGACTTTTTTTCATTATAATGCGGAAGCTTTCCCTGTGCAAGTATAGAGAAACAGGAAAATTCCTTGGCCCTGCTCCGAAAAAACAGGACTTCTTCCGAAAAGGTGGAATCTTCATATTTAAATTGTTTTCAGTTTGTTTTCTGCCCAGCCGGCTCCGGCTTTGAGCAAAACCCGGGAAAAAGGGCGAAAGATTTTACTCTGCAGAAAGGAAAAACCATGCGAAAACTTATTTCCTATTTCAAGGATCGGCGGCTCAGGTCCGCGCTTCTGCTGCTTTGCGCTGCCATCAGCTTCTACATGCTCCTGGCCCATCTGCCGCAGCTCTGGCAGTTCGTCCTCGGCACGCTTTCTGTCATCAAACCACTGATCACAGCGGGCATCATCGCCTATCTGCTCTATCCGGGGATCTCCTTTTTTGAGCGGAAGCTTTTCGGCCGGATGAAGCAGCGAAAGCGGGCCCACAGCCTCTCCACCATACTCCTGCTGCTCTGCTTGCTGGGGCTGTTTTCCCTGCTTTCTCTCACCGTTATTCCCCAGCTGGTTTCCTCAGCGATGATGCTGCTGGACAGCCTGGAGTACTACTTTGATTCCTTCCGCGATACGGTCTCGACTCTGGCCGGGCAGATCCCGGGGTTGGAACTGAATGTGGATGAGATGCTCCGCTCCTGGGAGGATATTTTCCAGACTGCGGTGCAATGGCTGCTGGACAATGCGGGGCAGCTGCTGGGAGGCGCGGTACGCATTGGCAATGGGGTAGTGAATTTTATTATAGCCATGATCCTGGCCGTTTACATGCTGCTGGATATTCAGCGGCTGCAGCTCTCCCTAAAGCGCTTCTGCCGTTCCTGGCTGCAGGAAGGAAGCTATAAACGCGCTATCGTGCTGGCGAAAAACAGTGATCTGGTCTTTCGTAGCTTTATCCGGGACAATCTGCTGGATTCCCTGATCGTAGGGGTCGCCAATTTCCTTTTCATGTTTATCATGGGAATGCCTTACCCGCTGCTGATCTCTGTGATCGTGGGAGTAACAAATTTCATCCCCAATTTCGGTCCCTTCATTGGCGCCATCCCCTCCCTGCTGATCATTCTGCTGATCAATCCCATTGATGCGCTCTGGTTCCTTATATGGACGCTGGTCATGCAGTTCCTGGACGGGAATGTGCTGAAGCCTCTTCTTTTCAATGGCAGCACCGGCCTAAGTCCTCTTTGGGTCCTGGCTGGCATCATCATCGGCGGCAGACTCTTCGGCATCACAGGCATGATCATCGGCATCCCCCTGCTAAGCATTTTTTCTCAGATCCTGCGGGAGCATATTTCCAAACGATTGGAAAAGCGGGGCTTTGACAGCAAGGGGGATCCGATCCCTTAAAGGCTACAGATTAACTGCGGGCAGTGATTTTCTTTCCCCGGAAGGGATCCGGGCAGCCCTGGCGCCAGAGCATCAGGATCTGGATATTCTCGTTTACAAGGAAATTGATTCCACAAACACAGAGATCAAGCGTCTGCTGCCCCAATATGCAGCCAGGCCCCTTCTTCTGATTGCAGAGCAGCAAAGCCAAGGTCGAGGCAGGCAGGGAAGATCCTTCTTCTCCCCGGCCGGAACGGGACTCTATATGAGCCTCCTCATCCACCCCGGGGCACCGATGGACTGCGCCCTAGCTGTCACCACCATGGCCAGCGTTGCTGCAGCCCGGGCCATTCGCCGGCTCTGCGGCAGGGAGGTGCAGATTAAATGGGTCAACGATCTCTATCTGGAGGGGAAAAAGGTTTGTGGCATCCTGACGGAGGCGATCAGTGACTTTGAAAGCGGCACTGTCCAAAGCCTGATCATCGGTATCGGAGTAAACATCCGCACCCAGGATTTCCCGGCAGAGCTGGCGGAGATCGGTGGCTCTCTGCAAAGCGAAGAGCTCAGCCGCAAGCAGTTGGCTGCGGAAATCCTCAATCAGCTGCTGCCCCTAACGGCAAATCTGGAGAACCACAGCTATCTGGCAGATTATCGCCGTTTCTCACTGGTGCTGGGGAAGGATATCCTCTATTATGTGCAAGGGGTGCCCCATCCGGGACTGGCACTGGCCATCGATGAGCAAGGTGGCCTGCTGGTCCGGACGCAGGAGGGAAAGGAGATCACCCTGCGCAGCGGAGAAATATCTCTGCGTCTGGCAGAGCAGCAGCAAAATCCACCAGCCCTCCCCCTTCCACAAAGCTGAGCACTGAAGAAACCGACAAAAAGCAGGCAGTCCACCACAGGCTGCCTGCTTTTTTCAGAGGAAAAAGCTTTTCCCAGAGGCATGCCTTGCTTTTGTGCCGCCGCACCAGCTCAGCTAAGAAGCCTGCTTTTTGCTCTTTCCGTGTTTTTCCAAGTTCCTTTTCCTCCGGAGCTGCATGGATGCAGCCTTCATCCTGCCCATTCTCCGTACTGCTGGGGGCCTCCATATCAGCCGGAGCCGGCAGAAGCTGCAAATCCCCCCTGCTTCCGGCTGCAGAAGCGACATTTGCCAGTCCACCATGCTTCGCTATGAAGGCTTTCCGTACTCACGCACAGGAAAGACTTTCCGGGCAAAATGCCGAAGGGAATGCTGCGAAACCTTCCCCGGGTGACAGCTTTCTCACAGGCTTCCATCCCCGGCCATGATGCCAAACACACCGGCCCGAAGACCGAAAAACGCAGCGCCATCTACCTCTGCCAAGCCCGTTCCATAATGGGCCGAAGGCGTTTCACCAGAAGGAAGGCCAGATAGAGTTTTGCCAGATCCGGCAGGATAAAGGGCAAAACGCAAATGCTCAACCCACTAAGCCAGGGAGCTGTCCCCGGGCCGGGAGCATAAACCAGCGCAAACCAGAGCAGGCCAAAAACATAAGAAAAAAGCGTTCCCACCAGCATGCCCAGAAGCAAAGGAACCTCTTTCCCCGAGCGAGCGCCCAGAGCCGCAAAAAAGGCGCTGAAAAAAAAGCCGATCAGAAAGCCGCCACTGGGGCCAGCCAGAACCGCCGGGGCGGACTGAAAATTGGAAAAAAGCGGCAGCCCCAAAAGGCCCAACAGCAAATAAA
The DNA here is from genome assembly GCA_030528765.1 of Bacillota bacterium. Taxonomy (GTDB): domain Bacteria; phylum Bacillota; class Dehalobacteriia; order UBA4068; family UBA4068; genus RGIG3155. The sequence continues at coordinate 2,829 of JAUMYD010000078.1, read as the reverse complement.
GCAGGATCGCCAGCAGACCCCTGCGCAAGCCCAGCAAAGCCCCGCAAAGCAAAACAGCCATACTTTGCAGAGTAAAAGGAGGGAGCGAGGGGATGGCAATCCATGCGCACAGACTTAAAAAAAGAATAAAAAGGCCAATATAACTTATATCCAATGTAGAAAATCTTTTTTTCTGCGCCATTTTCACCGCTCCTTCCCGGACAGCTTACCGCAGCAGCAGCAACTTTGCAAGAAGTATAGCACAGCTCTTTTCAATCGTCAACCAAAAACAAAAAAATGGTTGACAATCATGCGAGTCTGCGTGAAAAAGCACTTTCTCTGCATTTTCCCACAGAAAGGGATCCCTCAACAGCCGAAAAGACAGCAGCTGCGCACCGCATTACAGCAGGAGCCGGGCAATGCAGACCGGGCTAATTTTCCCGGAAAAAAGGTTTAACAGAAGCCCATTCGGCAGCCTTTCTCACAAAGAGGGAGGCTCGGGAATATCTTCCTGCTGCTCCTCAAGGTTTTTCAGCGGATCCTTCATATCCAGGATCTGCTGGATCTCCGGATTCAAGGGGCCTTCTGCCTCCCGAATTTCTACATGGATCTGCTCTGAACGAATAAAATTATGCTCCGGGTCCTCATAAAAAAAGCTGATCAGAACCAGGCCGGGACGTAAACCGGTAATAGTGAAATCCGCGGAAAGGCTGTGCCACTGGAAGCTCTGCTGATATTCTCCTGTGGTCTCGGCAAAATTATCCGCATGCAGATATACCTTTGCTTCCGGATAATTATGCTCCACATGGAAACTCAGACTTTCCCCCACAGCAATGCTGCCGTTTATAGGCGTAACGCTGATAAAATAGTCTGTTTCTTCCTGTGCCTCGCTTTGCGGGGAAGCAACCGATGGCACAGCTTCCTCCGCACTCTGCCCCTGCAGCGGAGAAAAGGAAGAGCCGTTCTCCCCGGAACTCTGCTTTTTTTCCGGCAGAGAAGAATCTTTTTCTTCCTCCGAAAAAGTGACTTCCTCCGACAGGGGAAGAGCCGCAGAGTGTAGCTCTTCTTCCGGGCTGCCCTCTGCCGCCTCTGGCAAATAATAGGGCTCCACGCGAAGTTCAGCTTCCGCTGAAGAGGAAGGCTCCTGCTCCGCAAAGGGATCTTTCTCCGGGTAAAACAGAAAAAAGGAGCCCAGCAGAAGCAGCGAGGAAAAGCCCAGTGCCAACAAAAGTGCAGCGCGCTTCCTGATCAAAGGCAGCAGCGAGCTTGCGGAGGAGCCCACAAGCACTTCCTCCACATTTGCTCCGCAAAAAGGGCAATATTGACTCTCCGGCGGTAAAAAATTGCGGCAGACCGGACACTGCACAGAAGCTCCTCCTTCCAGGCCTCCAAAAATCACTTCGCTACACGAAAACGCTCCCATTTGCCGCTTCGATAACGCAAGACAACGATCAGGGTAGCCAGCAGCCAGGCCGGCGGCATGCTCACATAAAAGCAGCGGAAATCTACAACCGTTCCGGCCAGCGCATATGAAAGAAGCAGTCGGGTGCCCAGATTCACGAAGCCGGAAAGCATGGGAAGCTTCACATCGCCGGCACCCTGCAGGAAGCCACAGCTGATATTGCGGATGGTAGCCGCCCAGATGAAAAGCATCAGCAAATCCAGATGCTCCCGCCCCCGGCGCAGGGATTCACCGGTAATATTAAACATCTGCAGCAGCTGCTCATCAAAAAGGATCACCAAAGCGCCCAGGATCAGGCTGAAGATAATGCCCATCCGGATGGTAACATGATAGCCCCGCTTCGCCCGATCCAGCCTCTGTGCACCAATATTCTGCCCAGTGAAGCTGGAAAGAGCCGAATTCAGGCTGTTGGAAGGGATATGCGCCAGGTTTTCGATCCTCTGCATAGCAGCATAACCTTCGATGCTGTATTCCCCAAAGGAATTCACCAGGCGCTGCAGAACGATAAAGCCCAGAGTATTGATCATGGACTGAAAAATGATCGGCACACTGAGCCGGGTAATAAGCCAGCTTTTTTCCTTCCATGCACCAAGGTATTTAAACCGGGGCAGCAGATCCGGGAAAAGTACACCCAGGTAAATCAGGCTGGCCACAGCAGATCCAGCCTGGGAGATCACCGTGGCCACAGCCGCACCCGCGATCCCCCAGCGAAAGACCACCACAAAAAGCAGATCCAACAGGATATTCAGAGCAGAAGAGATCAGCAGAAAGAACAGGGCGCCCCGGGAATCCCCGTGAGCCCGCAGCACGGCATAGGCTGCGTTATAAAGCATTTGAAAAAGCAGGCCGCAGCTATAGATACGAAAATAGAGCAGACTTCCCTCTCCCATGTTGGCAGGTGTCTGCAAAAAGCCAAAAATCACCGGCCGGGAAAGAAAAAAGCAGAGCACCGTCAGAAGAAACGAAAGCAGAAAGGCCATTACGAAGCCGGTGCTGATCAGCTCCTTGATTTCCCGCTCCCGGCGGGCCCCAAAAAACTGAGAAACCGCAACGCAAAGGCCGCTTCCCAGGCCACTGCAAAAATAAACCAGCAGTGCCGTCATGGAAGTCGTCAGGCCAATCGCCCCCAGGGCGGTGGAGCTGACATAGTTCCCCACGATCACACTATCTGCAAAACCATAGAGGACCTGTAAAAAATTTGCACCCATGATGGGCAAAGAGAAAAGAAGAATGCTCTTCCCCTCTTTTCCCGCAGTCATATCTCTTTTCATAAGAAGTACCTGCCTGCCTATGTCTTTATCAAAAAGGGCCGCTTCCTGCAGACGCAAAAGAGAAACGGCAGAACTTCTATGGAAGCACCCGGGAAAACTCTTGAAAGCAGCTCCAGG
>JAUMYD010000212.1 GCA_030528765.1 Bacillota bacterium | reverse complement strand
GGGTATGCTGTGGATCATACAGAACCGGAACGAAGGGCTATCAACCGAGAAGGCCCCCGGCAAGAAAGCATCACCAGGCCCACTCAACCGGGTCTACATGGATCTGCACACCGCCCAAAAGCAAAACCTGCAGGAATGTACCGGCCGGGTTCGCTTTGAATCTGTCCTGGCCATGATTCCGCCGGAAGAAATCGACAAAGCGGTTACCTGCTACATCGAGAAGTTCTGGGATGTAATGACCCGGTGGTATAAGAGCAGACGTGTCTTTGCGCTCCGGGAGGCCGAGCTGGATCGGGAGGATATTGTGCTTGCGGAGCGGGCAAAAGCATTGGTCAGTGAACTAACAAAAATGCGCGATGGTATGAACAGTACAGGCTCGAAGCCTCCGGTTCTTCAGCCTATGCAGAATCCTATGAATTTCTCCGGCCTGCTGATGCCGTCCTTTGAAAAGGATCGACAGCAGATGCTGCTGAGGGCCAGCCAGCTGGACGCTGACGAAGAAAAGCGTAAGAGAAAAGAAAATGAGCTGCTGTTTGATCTTCATCGCTTCACAGATACCGTTGGAGACATCAACACAATGCCATATTCCAATATGGTAGATGCCTACGGGGAAGAAGTCGCGCAAATCTGGAAGGATTTCACCATAGAAGACCCTTACTCCATTATTTTCGGTTTTCTTTACCTTCTGGATCAGAATTACGATCTGCCGTGGTTGTATCAGGGCAGTGTCGCTTTGGTTACGCTGGCCAGCAATACCCTCCCCTGGCGCTATGGAGACTACGAAGGGGAAGCGGAAGGTATCTGGGATCATTACGATGACACGGTGCAGGACTACGTCTGGGGATATCAGAAAGCGCAACTGCCCAAGCGCATCAAACTTCCGGATCTGGAAAACTGGTATGCCATGGACTATGTGGATCACCAGGAAAAAGACGAACGATACCAGGATACAAATAATTTGTCCCAGATTATCTATGAGATCACCGGTGGCATCATGCCCAGAAACCTCAACCGTTATGAGGCCGCGCTCCTTGATCTGGAACGGTATGGCATTACCGGCAAAAAGGCTATCCATCCATTGCTTTACTGCATGACCTTGCTGGGAGAAGTGTCCCACCGAAGCAGAGTGTTCCATTTTTCAGAGAAACCAATGGATTCGAAAGAACCGGATAAGATCACAGAAGGTAAATCCACAGAGGAACTGGAACAAATCATAAAAGAACTCCGTCAGGAAAACAAAAAGCTTCAGCAAACCTCCCATGATATTCACCGGGAGGCCCGTGAAGCAAAGCGTAAGCTGACAGAACAGGAATCGCAGATTGCCGCCGAGCGGCAGGAGCTGGCCGACCTGAGGGAATTGGTTTTCCATCAGCAGGAGGAAGTTTATTACGAGGATACAGAAGACAGCAGAATTGCCTTCCCCTACACGGCAGCAAAGCGGATCGTTGTTTTCGGCGGTCATGATTCCTGGTCCAGAGAGATCAAGCAAAAGCTGCCCAATGTACGTTTTATTGACCGAACCATGCAGCCAAACGCCGAGCTGATCCGCAGAGCGGATATCGTCTGGATCCAGACCAATTCCCTTTCTCATTCGTATTATTACAAAATCATCGACGAAGTCAGAAAACATCATGTGCCCCTTCGCTACTTCTCCTATGCCAGTGCAACAAAGTGCGCCGAACAGGTAGCAGAAGAAGACCGGCGAGGTGTGTAACAGAGGAACAATCATGGAACAGGAACTGTATTTTTCTTTCAAACAGTATTGGGGTTTACCCGAAGAAGGGGAGCATCTGCTCCATTTGCCCGTGCGTATCGGGCCGGACACACTGCCGGATGAGCTGGAAATGCTGCTGAGTCTTGTCAAAAAGGGGAATTCCATTTCCTATAAAAATGTTTCCATGGCACAGATTCTGATCTGGATCGTTACAGAAAAACTGGAAGCATATTACCAGGCTTGTCCGGAAGAAGCCAGAATTGCCGGTGAAAAAA
>JAUMYD010000211.1 GCA_030528765.1 Bacillota bacterium | reverse complement strand
GAAATGTACCGACAGCTTCGGGCCACAGGAGAAAAGGTGCTGGCCATCGGTACCGGTGGCTGTACTCTGTGCAAAACATGCACATATCCGGATGAACCCTGCCGTTTTCCTGAGGAACGTGCTGCATCTATGGAGGCATATGGAATGCTGGTGCTGGAAGTCTGCAAAGACAACGGCCTGCAATACTACTACGGAGCTGACAAAATAGCCTATACCAGTTGTTTCCTCCTCAGGCAAATTATTGGTTAGCAGAATTTGAAAATTGTACCGCCGTAGCGGTGTGTGGCGCATGGATTTCCCGTTTTTATGAATGCGGCATTGAAAATCCCCACAGTCTTTCCTCTCCTTATCGGAGGAACGGCTGTGGGGATTTTCGTGTTTTGAGATATGTAGGCACAAACTCCCTTTTCCAGTTTGTGGGTACAGATCTCAAAACGGCTGGGATTGTAAAGGGACTGCGGGTTCCTTGACTTCGGGGTTTCCAATAGGGGTGAAAGCACCCTGTTGGCACACGATTTTCCGTTGGAAAGTCTAGTGTGTTAGACCTTTTGCAACCGCGGTCTGCTGAAAGGGGTTGTTCTGTGCGGGAACAAGCACTTTCAGGAGAACGCAGAACAGGCGGATTTTGGCGCGCCACGCGCTGAAAATTGGGTCTGTCCTTCGGACAAAATCCGGCTGTTCGGGTGTAGGTGTTGCAGCGCAGTGGAGAAAAACTGTGCAGCAGATTTTCGGAATAGAGCTGCATCACCGGGGGAGCAAATGGGCTAACGCACGCCCCGTTCCCTGTCCTCCGTTTCGCAATTTATGCTCGTTATTTTTCAAAGGCAATCAACCGTTCCTTCGGCAGTTCCTCGCTATCCTGCTTCAAAACAAAATCGATGACGCGCTTCGCATAGATCTTACTTTTGGTAGTATCCCAGTCAGCAAGCCAGAGAATTTTCTGCCGCCCCTTTTCGAAATCAAAATAGATCTCGCCCCATTCACCGTCGCAGTCTGCCTGGTATTCGTAGACTGCTGCGGCGATTTTCTTTTTCTGCCTGGTTTTGGATTTCAGTTTTATTCTCGCGGTGCGGATCACACCGTCTTCCATCATCTGGAGTGCCAAATTTTCCACCGCCTTCTGATACGCAAGCCTTGCGCCTTCTTCTGTTGTAACGTTGTATTTCGCGCCCAGCTTGTCATAGGTCAGGCACGCTTTTTTCTTTTTCACATAGCCGCATGTCATACAGATGCCATTGCGTTTTTCCAGGAAATACCGGTCCTGGGCAGAAAGTTTTTCAAAGGCCGACCGGAGTGCCATCTGCATCTCGGCATCATAAATGATTCTCGCAAAATCCCAGTATCTTCCGGGCCAACGCACTTCGGTTTCGGTACCCTTGTCATCTTCATAAAACAGAGGCTGCCTGCTGCGCAATGTTCGTGCCTGCCGGATATACAGATCTGCTGTTTTCAGACTGCATTTGTGACGCCTTGCAAATTCCTCCCGGGCATCGGGATAGTTGTTATTTATATATGCTGCACTGCGGACACCCTTGTATTGCCACAGTTTTTCAAAGGACCAGGATTCATCCCTACGGCTGATTTCGATCATGGCGTTTCTCAAATCGTGATGAACGTAGGTCAGAAACTTTGCGCCCTTACCAGGATCATAGTCTGGAAGTTTTTCCATCATGGTTTCGACGCAGGCCAGTTTCAGGTCCAGAAAGTGTTCCGGGTCATAGCGGAAATCACTGCCCAAGATTCGGAATTTACGAATGGCCCGATTGAGTCTTTTTTCATACCGGTGAAGAAAAAAGAAGAAATGCTTCATATCCTTTTCTGCAACTGCATGGATAATATGGTCGTTCAGTTTCTCCACTCTGGGCGGTGCCGGAGTCAGCTGGAAGATGCGCTCTACCTCCTCCGTAGTCAGCCCTGTCTTCAATGCTTTAAAACTATATTGGGGACGATACCCTTCCAGGTTGCAGACAAATTCAGAATCCATAAGCGCACCTCCC
>JAUMYD010000077.1 GCA_030528765.1 Bacillota bacterium | reverse complement strand
TTCCTCCGGGATCAAAGGCTGCTCGGGATGAGCAGGTGCTTCTTCCGGGATCAAAGGCTGCTCAGGAGCAAGCGTTTCGACTTCCGCAAAAAGCTGGAAACTGTTTTCCGGCTGCACAAAAACCTCCTGCGGAAGTTCCGTTGCGGAGAGCTCTTCCTTCGGGGCTAGCTCCACGGGCGGCAAGGGAGGGGCAGCGATTTCCTCTGGCAGAGGAAAAGCTTCCACTCCTGCTAAAGGAGCAGCGTGGGGCGATTCCTTCTCCTGTCCAAAGAAAAGTGCAGCCTGATCCATCCAGCTTTCGCCACCCAAAAAGTCCATGGAAGGCGCACTGAAACTGTTTTCCGTATAAATCTCGCCTGCTTTTTCCGGAGCAGGCTCCGGCTGGAAAGCATCCTGAGAAAAAGGCGGCAACGCCGGGCTTTCCACGTTCCGGGGCTCTTCTTTCTCTACGATCAGGCCCGCCAAACTGCTCAGACTACTGCTTTCCAGAAGGCCCAGCTGCTGGCTGTCGATGCTCATTTTGGATACGGCTTCTTCTGCCACCGCATGTGCTTCCTGCTCCAGCTCGGAGAGATGATCCACTTCCAGCTCGGCGTTTCGTATTGATTCCGCACCCTTGGCGATCACTTCCTGTACATGGATGGAAGAAAGGTCGATCTGCGCCAACAGCTCGTTAATATTCTGATTCAGCTCTTCAAGGATCTGCTCTTCGTTCTTTCGGTTCTCCTCCAGATCCTGGGCATTTGCCAGTGCTTTCTCATGTTCTTTTTTCAGGCGGGCATTTTCCTGATCTACATGAAGCTGCAGGGTCTTCTGGCGCTCGGCACCGGCGATCCGGGCTTCTTCCAGGTGCCTGGTGATATTTTCCAGCTCCACGATGATCGTTTCCAGATTGAGCTGTGCGTGATCCCGCTGCTCTATGGCTTCCACCACATTGGAAGCAGCCTGGTCTGCCGCGCTTTCTGCCGAATGCAGCAGCTCTTCCGCTTCGGCAATTTTCCGTTCCATGCGGGCCTGCAGCTCTTCCTTCTTGGCAGCTGCAACGATCTGTGCATTCTCCAGCTGCATATCAGATTCACGGCAGTCTGCCTTTTTGATTTCCACCAATTCTTCTGCCTGGCGAACCGTGTTCTCGGCCAGGGCAGCCTGCTTGCTTATACGATCACTTTCATTCTGGGCAGCAGTGCGCATCAGGCTCTTTTCATCCATCAGCTGCTGCGCAGATGCAGCAGCTTCCATCAGAACTTCCTGTGCGTGGAAAAGAAGCTGAGAGCTTTCACTGCTGATCGATTCACGGATCTTGATGGCATTTTCTGCCAGGCGATTCGCCGTAGCAGCTGCCTCCCGGGCAGAGACCTCCTCCGCTTCTGCCTCTGCCGCTTTCAGGGAAAATTCTTCTGCCAGCTCCTGCAGGCGCGCGGCCTCAGCCACTGCAGCTTCCTGCTTTGCCAGGGCATCATCCAGGCTGAGACGGCTGTGCTTCACAGCCTCCTGGTAAACCACCAGCTGGCGGTTCTGATCTGCCAAGCCCTGCTCATATTCCTTATGTGCATCAGCGATGCTTTCGCGGCTCTGAAGCTGCATTTGCCCCAGGCTTTCCCGGCGATCCACCTCTTCTGCCTGGCAATCCTCCAGCATGCCTTTTGCAGCGCGAAGTTCGCTCTCTGCGATACCATGCTGTTCCTGGCATCTGGCTTGCTCCAGGGAAAGCTGCTGCAGCGCGGCGGCGATCTCCTCCGCACAGGCGCGCAGCTGCAAGGAAAAATCCTCGCCGGCCTTTTTCTGGATCTTCAGGCTTTCCTCCACCTGAGCATTGGCCAATACAATTTCTGCTTCCAAGCCCTGCAGGCTTTCCTGGTGGGAATCTGCCTCATCCTGCAGCTCTGCCTCTTTTGCATGCAGCAGCAGGACCTGATATTCCGCAGCGCAAACTTCATGTTTTTTATCGGCGATGATCTTGTTCAGCTGCTTCTCGCCTTCATTGCGCTCGGCTTTTGCCATTGTATAAAGCACGGCTTTTTCCGTGGCGTAGAGCCGCAACATAGCATGCTCGATCTCTTCACGCTGTGCTTTCTTTTCGCTGTAGAAATGGTCGGCCCGGCTCAGGGTATCATCCAAAACCGTTTCGGCTTTTTCCAGTATCTTGGCCGTATCCTTATTTGACGAACCGCGAACAGACGCAGCATCTTCGATCATGCGTCTGACCGTCTCCGCAGCAATGCGGGCATCCTCCTCATCCTGAACAGCGGCAGATAATTTTTCCTCACCGGCAAGCCGGGCATCCTCCACCGTTTTCTTTTGCTTGGCAGTCAGCTCCACTGCTTTGCTTGCCTGGCGCAGTTCCTGTCCGCAAATCCGTGCCCGCTTCTCAGCTTTTGTTACTGCCTCATCCATCCCGGCAGCACCAAGCCCGGCCAGATTATCCATATCCAGACGACATTGCTCCAGAATTTTGGTATTGGTTTCCAGATTATCCATTCCTTAATCCCTTGCCTTCCCTCGATTTACTGCACGCAGCCATGCTCAAAAAACCATGCAGCAGATCGTTTATGCGAAAATAGAGGTCTTGGTTCGAGCAATCCGCAGAGCTTCTTCACTCTCCCGACGAATGCGGGCCAGCTTCTCCTCTTCCAGACGAATCGCAGTTTCAATCTCTTCAGCCTTTTGCTCCGCCAGCAAACAGCTGGACTGCTTAGCCTGGCAATCAGCCAGAACTCTGGCGACTTCATCCTCAGCGTTGATGCGTTCAATCGTTTTGGTTCCCAGTAGGCGCAGTTTCTCTTCAGCAGCAGTCCGCAGAGCCACATTTCGCTGATGGCGCAGACTTTCGCAATCCCGAACCAGCTGATCCCGGGTCACGGAAGCATTCTGCAGAAGCTGTTGTGCCTCTTCATAGGCCATTGCATAAGCCTCCTGCTGCCGGCTTGCAGAATCCAAAAAGTCCAGTGCAGCCTGTGCGGCAGCTCTGGCTTCCTCCCGAACGGAGCAGGCCTTCTTCTGATCATCCTGATACTGTTCCGTCAGCTCCCGCTCGAAGCGCTGGAATTCCCGGTCTGCACTTCTATGCCGCTCCTTCTTCTCCAAAGCTTCCTGGCGGAGGCGAGCCAGCCGCTCCCTGTTTTCGGACAAGGCAGCGTTCAGCTGCGCAGAAAGCTCCTGAGCTGCCAGGCGTTCTTCCTTCTTTCCTGATTGCTGGCGCTGGCTCTGCAGCTCCAGAGCTGCGATGGAATCTTTCATTTCCAGCTGAATGGTCTGAACCTCGCTGGCAGCCGCACTGATCTCTGCCGACAGCTCCATCAGCTGCCGGTTCAGCTTATCTGCATTGGCCTGGCTGACAGCTGCTTCCTCCCGGCAATTGCGAACCGCTTCTTCGGCAGCTTCGGTATCTGCACGTCGGCTGTCCAAAAATGCGGACAAATTCTTACGGATCGAATGGATCTTTTCCTCCGCAAGCTGATAGTATCTTTTATATTCTTCTTCAGCCAGTTCCCACTGGCTGCGGCATCTTTCCAGCTGGGCAGGGGCTTCACCGATCGCGGTGCGGACCCGCTGCAATTCCACCTGAGCCAGAGAAAGAACACTGGCGGCCTGATCATAGGCGATCTGCTTTTCGATGATCAGTGCCTCTGCATTATCCACAGCAGCGAAAAGCCCCTCGGCCGCCTTCATAAGGATCTGCGCAGTCGATTGATCCATCCCCTCACGAACCACAGAAGCCTGCTGCGCCAGAATGGTGGCGGTTTCCCGGGCCCCCTGGGCAGACTGCAGCTCGGCCTGGGCCTTTGCTGCGGCAACCTGTGCATCGCTATAAATGGAAGAAGCATTCTGCAGCAGGCTGCTGCTATCCTCCAGCATGATCTGGGCTTCCTTATAGGCCCCTTCCTTGGCAACAGCATCTTCTTTCAGGGCAGAAAGCTGATCTTCGATCTCCTGGATCCGCTGCTCAGCTTCACCCTGTTCTTTATATTGCAGCTGCAGGCGTTCGCTCAGATAATTCTCTACCTTAGCCTTTGCCGATTCGGCTTTTTCTGCGATCTCGCAGCTTTCGGCATAGGTAGCCTGCAAGCTCTTTTGTCTTTCCTCCAAAACAGCCAGCTCTTGCTGTGCCTTATTCAAAGCTCCCTGCTTTTCGCTGCGCAGGGATTCAACAGCTTCAGACAACTGCTGCGGCGCACTCAGCTCCTGCTGCAGGCAATCTTCCACGATCTCTGCCTGGCGACGGCAGGCGGCTTCCGCTTCATCCGCTTCCACCTGCTGCTCGGTAACAGCAGCGGCAGCCACATTGGCCTCCTCCAAAAGCTTGGGCAGGCCAACAGAGGCATCCGCCAAACGTCGAAAATAGGTTTCCTCCAGCTGACGCAGGCATTCTTCGGAAGCTCTTTCCGCTTCTTCCCGGCAAGCAGCCGCTTCTGCAGCCTGCTGGCGGGCATCCTCCAGCTGCAATGCAGAGCTTTCCATGTTTGCCTTGGCTTCTTCCGCTTTCTGGCGGTAAACTTCGGCCTCATCGCTGCAGTTCTGCAGGCGCTGCTCCATTTCCTGCAGCCGGATATTCGCTTCCTGATCCAGCTGCTGGTACTTGGCATCTGCCTCATTGTTGATCTGCTCTTCTTCAGAACGCAGTGCAACCACTCGGGCATTGACCTGCTGATAGACTTTTTCCGCTTCCCGGAGGATCTCCCGTTCTGCCAGAGCGCGTTTCTGCAGAGGCAGCGCTGTTTCCTTCAAAATGGCGATCTGATTCTCTGCCTTGCAGATGGAAACGGCGTTCACCGCAGACAGGCGTTCCGTAAAGGTATGCGCTGCAATGCGAACTGCCTGTTCCGCATAACTGCGGCACTGGCTCAGGCGTTCAGCCAGAGCAGCGGTGCGTTCTTCGGAGATGCGCTTTTCTTCCACAGCAGGGCCCAAGGCAGAATGATGTTCCTGCTCCAAGGAACGCAGAGAATCCTCACAGGATTTTTCGACCTTTTCCAGATCCTCGCGGGCATCATAATAAACCTTCTCCAGATCATGGATCGCTGCATCCGCGCTGGAAAGGGTCTCTTTGTATTGTTTAATATCCGCTGTCAGCTGATCGATACGGTCACGCACAGATTGCAAACGGGCTTTGTAATCCATTTCCTTCTCGTTCGCTTCCTGATTCAGCTGATCCGCAATTTCTGTTTTCTGATCCAGACTAAGCTGCAGTTCCTTCCGATCCGCAAGGAAGCTTTCCAGCTTCTTCGTCATGGCTTCTGCCTGAAAATCCTGCTCTGCTCTGGTTCTGTCCAGCTCTTCCTTGCAGGAGGAAACCGTGAGCAAGGCCCGCTCCAGATCACCGGAAAGCTCGCTCAGGCGATCTTCCCATTCTTCCTTCAGGCCATTCAGCTCATCCTTCTGCTCTGCAAGGTCAGAATCCACACGGGTTCGAAGTGCATGCAGACTCTGCTGGGCTTCCCGGCTCCGCAGAGCAGCACTTTCTGCCTGCTGACGCACGCTGTGGATCTGAGCGCTCCAGCGATCGATCTGTGCGGAAAGGGCCTTCTGCCTTTCGCCATATTCTTCCAGAGCATCTTCCAGCTGCAGCTCCAGGCGGGCTTTTTCCGCCTCCACATCGCTGGTGGTTTTCACGAAGCTTTCCTCAGCAGCCAGCCACACCACGATCATATCATTGGCTTCCGCGGTTGCCTTATTGGAAGCAGCCGTAGCAGCCTCTGCCAGCTCCTGATGATAATTGGATTCCCGCTCCGCAGCCTGGCGGGCGGTGGTTTTTTCTGCCAGCAGCACACTGGTGCTATCTATGGTGGAAAGCAGCACGGATTCTGCCTTGCTCAAAAGGAGAGATGCTGCTTCATCTGTCTTGGTTTTGGCAGCCAGCGCATCAGAACGCAGGCGCTGAGCCATGCCGTAAGCCGTTTTTGCATCCTGCTCCTCGGCCTGGGCCTTTTCCAGTTTTGCCCGGGCCGTTTTTGCCAGAGCATTTACGCGAACCAGCTCAGCGGTGGCAGCTTCCACTTTTTTCTGTGCCTGCTGATACTGATCCTTTTTCAGGGTAACAGCTTCTTTCGCCTGGTCGATCCGCAGCAAAACAGCAGCCAGGCAATCCCGGATCTGCCGTTCATAGGATTCCCTGTCCATGCTCAGGGTCTGCAGCTCCTGCTCCCCTTCATCCAGCTGTTTCTGCAGCTGAGAGAGCTCTTCCTGAAGCAGCTGCTCCTTCTCCAATGCCTCCTGATACGTCTGCTCTGCCGCAGTCAGCTGCTGCCGGGCCTGGCCCAGTCGGCTGCCGGACATCTCTTCCAGGGCAGCGTAAGCGGCAGAAGACTCTGCCTGCAGCTCCTCCCGTTTTTCTTCCAGCTGCTTTACCCTTTCTTCTGCCCGGGCCAGCTGCTCTTCCATATCAGCCACCTGGCCGGATATAGCTTCATAGCCATGGTGCTCGCTGTTGATCCTTTCCTCCAAAACAGAAATCTGCCGATAGATCACTGCCGTTTCCGCACTGGCCTCTTCCACGGATTTGTTCATCCGTCGCAGCAGCTCGTTCCCCTCGGTCTGAATGCGGAGCATCTCTGCCTCTGCTTCTTCCAAAGCGAACTCCGCATAAGCACAGCTGTCGGAGGCCTGTGCCGTGGCCTTGCGGCGGCTGTCGATCTGCCCTGCCAAATCATCCACCACGGACTTGGCTTTTTCCAGGCGAACAGAGTTATCTGCCTGCAGCTCTGCCATTTCCGCTTCCACGCGGGAACGGATGGCGGCTTCCTCGGCGATCTTCTGCTCTGTTTCCTTCAGGGAAATGCCATAAGCCTGCTCCACACGGCTCAATTCCTGCAAAGCAGCAGCTGCATCCTGCTGTGCCTTACTGCTGCTGGCCTGAATGGCCTGGGCCTTTGCCTCTGCCTGCTTAAGCGCAGCCTCTTTTTCTACACGACGAAAAGCCGCTTTAGCACGTTTGGCTTCTTCCGCGGCTGCTTCTGCATATGTGCGTTTTTCCTGCTCTTCAGCGGCCAAGCGAGCGGCAACATCAGCCAGATTTTCCAAAGAGGGGCTGTGCTCCGCAGGCAAGGGCTCCGGTACCGGGGCAGCAGTGTCAGTTTCCGGCTCCAGCTCCGGCTCGGAAGCCGCGGCTGCCTCAAAAACTTCTTTTTCCAGGGCCTCCACAACTCCCGAAAGGGAGAAATCCCCTTCTGCCTGCCCTTTGCCTTTCCGCCAGAAAGATTTTGTGCTCGTATTTTTCGCCATACGAATTATCCTCTCTATCACGGCAGTAAAATATTACAAAAATAAAGTAAACAACCCAGCCCGAAAAATCAGGGTACACAGGCAGGGCCCACTTATATAAAACCGCAGCGAAAGGCAAAGCCAAGGCCTTCGCCAACAGAATTTAATCATTCGTACAAACGGAAATCCATATCGTCCATCACTGCTTACAACAAAGTTATATCAAACTCACGGAATCCTGTTTTTGCGGGACCAAACGAAAATCCCTCAGATACTTAATTATACACAATTTTTCTCTGCAATGCAAATGCTATATATAGATTCTGCGTGTTTACTTTTTCCAGACTTAGACACGCTGCCGGGGAAACACAGAAACTCTTCCCTTCCCCCCACAATGCTGACATTCTTTTTCCACCAGAGAAGTGAGATCATGCCCATTTTTCTTCCGGGTCATTTCCACCAGACCCAACTGCGTCATGCCCATGACCGTTACCCGGATCCGATCCTTTTTCATTTCCTCTTCCAGTGCTTTCAGCAGCTTCTCCCTATCCGCATCTTCTTCCATATCGATGAAATCAATGATGATGATCCCGCCGATATTACGCAGGCGCAGCTGCCGGGCAATTTCGATCACGGCCTCCATATTGGTTTTGAAGACAGTATCATTCAAGCTGTTCACGCCAACATATTTCCCGGTATTCACATCGATGGCAGTAAGTGCTTCCACCTGATCCACGATAATGTAGCCGCCGCTGGGCAGCCAGACCTTTCTGGCCAGGGCCCGTTCCATCTGCGCATAAACATCGTAATCCTGGAAAAGATCCTGACTTTCCCGCAGCTTCAGATGGGGACGCAGCCCGGGAGCCACAGCATTGATCACATCCTCCACCCGCTCAAAATCCGCCTCAGAAGCCACCAGGATATCCCCTGTTTCCAGTGGGTTTGCACTGCGGATCACCCGTCGAAGCTGATCCATATCACTATGCAGCAGCATAGGGGCCTTTGATTTGGCAGCCTTCCCCAGGATGCGCTTCCATTCCTTCACCAAGGCACGCAAATCATTCAGCAGCGGCTCTGCGCTGGCATTTTCTGCCACAGTGCGGATGATCGCGCCCATGTAGGGCGGCAGCTCCTCCCGGATAAGGTTCTTCAGGCGTTCTCGCTCCTGTTCATCCTCAATGCGGCGGCTCACCGCGATATAATTGCCGCAGGGCAGCAGAACCAAATATCGCCCAGGCAAAGAGGGATGCATGGTAACGCGGGCGCCCTTTGTTCCACTGGGCTCCTTAAAGATCTGCACCGTCAGCTGCTTGCCCTTTTTCTCCAG
>JAUMYD010000076.1 GCA_030528765.1 Bacillota bacterium | reverse complement strand
GCTTTTTACTGCTTATTCATAGCTGTAGATGCAATCATCGACCCCTTTATAGTAATTTCTGCTGCTGCGGATGATATTGATATCCGTGGCGTTGATGCTGCCATCCCGGTTCACATCTGCCAGAGGCTCCGTAGCCTCATTGACTTCCAGATAGTAATTGGCACTGCTGCGGATCAGATTGAAATCGCTGGCATTGATGCTCTGGTCTCCGTTCACATCCCCGGCCAGCAGAATGATAGTATGAAGCTCCTCCGTCGGGCTCGCTTCCATCATCAGATGAACGCCACCGCCCAGGAGGATCCCCGTGACCCGGAAATCCAAATAGCCGGGCTGCCTGATCAGCAGCTCATACGCACCGTCAGGCAGATTCTCCCCCTGGAAGCGCCAGAGGCTCATGCCGCCGCTGCCGGTGTTATCCTCCTCGATCCGGCATTCCAGCTCCTGCATTTCCTCTCCCTGAACAAGGAAGACCCGGGGCTTTCTTTCTTCCGGATGCTCAACATCATAGTGGCCCCAGTAGCTCCGGAAGGTGCCGCTCAGGCTGTTCTCGCCTTCTTCCAGCACCTGCACGATCAGATCAACATAGGTGCCCAGAGCATGCTCTTCGTTCGTCACCAGCAGCCGCTGCGCATAGTGTCCGGGGGCCAGACCCTCTGCCGGCCGGATATAGATATCCATGCCCTCCACGCGGAAGACGAAATCAGTGGAAGGCATTCCATCCTCCCCAAGGACCTGCGCCGTGATCTCCGTGATCTCCCCGCTGCCCACGCTGAGGATGCTGATCTTTTCTTCCGCAGGTGTCGAATCCGTATTGATGCTGCCAAAATCCACTGTGCTGGGGTCCGCTTCAATCCCATAACCCAATGCTTCCCCTACCACAAGGCTGATGGGGATCGTCACGCTGTAATCGATATCGACCAGGCTGAGCTCCAGCTCTGCCGTATACTCACCGATGGACAATCCCTCTGTGCTGAGGCTGTACTGCAGGCCCTGGCCGCTCAGGCTGAGCCAATTCTCCGAAGCATCCGGGAAGCTGAGCGCTGCTGCCACCAGATTCTGGGAAGTCTCATCCACAAGGGCACTGACCAGGAAATCCATCTGCAGGTCTTTCCCTTCTTCCAGTGCCAGCTGGAAGGCTGTAAGATCCGTGGAGAGGCTGCATTCCACCACATTGATGCTGCATTCCGCCACATGGCAGGCGAGGCTGACCGTGGTGGAAGCTCTGCCTTCCGTATCCCGGATCTCCAGTGTGCCGATGTAGCTGCCGGCTTCCAGCCCGTCCACAGGGATGATGCTGATCTGCATCCCATCCACGCTGCAGCTGAAATCCGTGCTGAGCCCACCGGCGGCAGAATAGATCGCTGCCTGAATGCTGCTGATCTCCCCAGTGCCGGTGGAAAGAACATTGACCTGCTGGCTAAGCCCGCTGTAGCCCTTGTTTGCGCTGAATTCCAGATGATCCGGGCGGCAGCTCAGGGTATAGCTCAGCGCTTCCACGCTCAGCTCCAGGCTGGCGCTGCAGCTGCTGCGCTCCTCAGGATCCCAGAGCTCTGCCTTCAGCTTGTAGCTGCCGGCTGCCAGGCCGGCTGCGGGGTAGATATCCACCAGCATTTTCCCGTCCTCATAACGGGTCTGGCTGCTGAAACTCTCTGCGGGGAGCAGGGCAACGCCCATATCCTCATAGAGCTTTACCAGCAGCTCCGTGATCTCCTCTTCCCCGAAGCTTTCCACTTCCAGGGTGAGGCAGGGCTGGCTGCTGTCATAGCCCTCCAGCAGGCTGAGGCTGCTTTCCTCCGGGCTCACCCGCAGGCCCAGGCTGGGTGCTTCCGCCACCTCCACATAGACATTCACCGGGAACTGCTGCCCGTAGCTGTCGGAGCTTACCAAAAAGCTGCCGCTATAGCTGCCGGCCTCCATGCCCAGGACGGGCGCCACCTCCACCTGCGGGAAGGCAGGGCTCACATTCAGGTTCGGATCCTCATTAAGGATGGAGACCGTGACGCTGCTGATGGGGATCTCTGTATTGCCGTTATTCAGGATGGTGATGCTCTGGCTCTCTACCTCCTTATACCCTTCCATCAGCTCAAAATACAGGTTTGCAGGCTCTGCATAGATGCTGTATACCGCCTCCTCCACGGTGAAATACACATCCAGGAAGCAGCTGCTTTCGTTATAATCTTCATCCGAATAATAGAAGCCGAGGGTGGAGTAATATTCCCCTGCTTCCAGGCCGGGGCCGGGCGTAAGGCTGAAATCCAGACCCTCCCGCTCCATCTCCAAAAAGCCGCTTTCATTGATGATGCTGATATTCTCTTCTTCGATCGTCCCGCTGCCCAGGTTATAAAGGCTGAAGCTCTGGGGCTCCACATTCTGGTAGCCTTCCACTGCCCGGAAAGCCATGCGCTGGCTGCTGCCGCTCAGGGCAAGGCTGGGGATCTCTGTAGCCGGGAAGGTATAGGTGATCAGCAGCTCCGTATTGCTGTGCTGCTCCACGCTGCAGTCGATGAGCACCGGATCAAGGCCCAGCTCATCCCCGTGGTACACGCTGATATCCTCTGCAGCGGCAAAGACTGCGGTATCGCCCAGGCCGTTTTCATTCTCATCGTAGAGGCTCATGAGCACGCTCAGCGTATAGGCTGTGCCCGGCTTAAAGCTGCCATCCGGCAGGCAGAATTCCGGCCGCTGCCCGGAGGAGAGCCGCTGCCCCGCCCGGGGCGCATCCTCCCCGCAGAGAAAATCCCAGAAATCCTCCGTATTCTGCAGCTCCTCCCCCAGCAGAGTATAGCTGAGCTGATTCATCCGGTGATTGCTCAGCATGAGCATGCCGCTGGGCCAGGAGAAGCACAGCGCCGTATGCAGATGATCCAGGCTTTCCCGCACAGAGGATAGGCTGATCCTGTCCTTTTTCAGGTGGAATTCCCGGAAATAGAAAAGCAGCAGAAAGCTGAGGCCCAGGAGCAGCAGCAAAAAGGGAAGCAGCGGCAGGCGGGAAAAACGCTCCACCAGCTCCGGCAGAGGAAGCTGCCAATAGCAGCTCCGCAGCTTTGCGGTCCAAAGCCAGAGCAGACCTCCGCTGAGCAGCACCACCAGCAACGGCGGCAACGGCCGCAGCGGCAACGGCAATGGCAATGGCTATGGCAACTGCTCTTCCAGAGCCCGCCTGCATCATGATCTGCTGCTGGAAATGCCCGTTCGCTTCCGTTCCGCCAATGAGGACGATGATGACGACGACAACGACAGCAACGGCTTCGTCTTCGTCGATGCCGATGGCAACGGCTATACCAGCGGCCAGCCCGTGATCGTCAGCTCCCGCCTGAGCAGCCGCTTCTAAGCAGAAGCCCCTTCTCAAAGAGGGAAAACAAACAGAGCGAGTCGATTCGACTCGCTCTGTTTTGCTGTGCTGCTGATGGGGAAAGCCGGTAAACCGTCCCTTCTTTTCAAAGAAGGGACCCAAGAAACTTTTAAATTTCACGCCGCTGCCCGAACTTTAGAAGTATCGACCCAAGGACCAAAGTTTTTTGACCCACTTTTTTCCAAAAAAGTGGGGTTCAGAGTGCTTTAAGAGCGAAACCTTTCCTCTTTTTAAAAAAGAGGAAACGAGAAAACACTTATCTTTGGGGCGATACTTCTATAGGGAGGCCAGCTCTAAGTTAAAGTTTTTTCACTCACTTTTTTCAAAAAAGTGAGGGTTCCGGGTTTCCACGCTCTTCAAAAAACGGATGCAAAAAGCCCGCTCCCTGAAAAAGAGAGCGGGCCTTCGAGCCTTTGAATCCCTGCTTCCTTTAAAAAGCGCTGGCTTAGAGATCGATCTCCGGGGTGAAGGAGAGCTGATCCAGAATATCCTTCTGCAGATCCACGCCGGGGTAGACCTGGCAGAGGGTGAGGCCCTTCTCGCCCAGGCGGAAGACGCAGCGCTCCGTCACATAGAGCACCTTCTGTCCCCGTTCTTTTGCTTTTTCTGCAGAGAAGCTGATGGTATCCACCTGCTCCTTGAGCTTCTGGATGGAGCCCTCCTGGACGATCTTCACCTGGCCGTCCTGCTCCTCTGCGATGAGGCCGTGTGCCCGGAAGCTGAAGCAAAAGACCACTGTCCGGCTGGCAGAGGTGATATTGCCGAAGCCGCCGATGCCCACATAGCGGTCGGGGCGGCGGTGTACGTTCACGTTGCCGTGACGATCCACCTCCAGCGCGCCCATGAAGCAGATATCCAGGCCGCCGCCGTCATAGAAATCGAACTGGCTGGCCATATCGCAGACCATATCCGGGCCGATGGTGGAGCCGAAATATCTGCCGGGAGCGGGCAGGCCGCCGATACCGCCGGATTCCACAGTCATGCAGACATCCTTCAGCAGGCCACGCTGGGCCGCAGCAACGCCAACCATCTCCGGCAGGCCCACGCCGATATTCACCACATCTCCGGCCTTCAGCTCTTCCGCAGCGCGGCGGCCGATGATGCGGGGGGATTGATCCTGGCTGGCCCGGCGGGCAAGCGCCCCGGCGGTGAGGCAGGCTGTCCAGTAATCCATATGTTCCGGCGGAACATGCATATGCCCGGCCAGAGTGCGCTGCGCAGGGCTGAGCGGCTCTTTCTCCACCACCACCAGCACATCCACAAGGATCCCCGGAAGGATGACCGTGCGGGGGCGGGCATGATCCTCCGTCAGCCGATCCACCTGCACCAGCACCTTGCCTCCATGGGCCCGGGTGGCCTGGGCAGCAGCCAGGGCATCGGCATACATATATTCATCTTCAAAGGTGATATTCCCGGCCGGATCAGCGGAGGTACCCTTGATGATGCAGATATCCGGCTGGGGCAGGCTATATTTCAAATATTCTTCTCCATCCACATCCACCACACGAACCAGCTCGTCTTTGGAGATCCGGTTCATGGCAGGGCCGTCCAGACGGGGATCCACATAGATGCCCAGACCCATCTTGGTGAGGAAATCCTTGCGGCCACCGGCCATGGCCCGCACTGCGTGGGAGATGCTGCCCAGGGGGATGGCATAGCCCTCCAGCCTGTTTTCGGCGATCAGCCGGGTAGAGCTGGGCATGGTGGGGTAATGGCTGTTGATGACCCGGCGCACAGCCCCGGCCTCCACATAGGCCTCGGCCAGCTTGCCCTCCACACCGGCGCCAAAGCCGGCCGTGCTCATGAGGGTCAGATCCTTCGGGTGGCCCGTGGCCTGGAAACGCTCAAAAATGGCCTGGTGAATGGCCTCCGCGTGGCTCAGGGAGAGAAAACAGTTGATATAAACGCAATCCCCATCCTTGACCAGGGCGGCGGCTTGCTCTTTGCTGACGATGCGATACATGGATGCAGCTCCTTTCCGTTTTTCGCTGCCGGGGCAGCCTCTGCTTCCAGTATACACCATCTGCGGGGTCTTTGGCTAGCCCCTCCTGCGGGAGGAAGGGAAGGCTGGGGAAATAGCTGCTTTTTTCGAAAAAGTGGTTCAAGATGCCCAAAGAACTTTAGCGTGTGGGCTGCGGCTTCTGGTTTCTGTCATTGCGAGGCAGGCAAGCTGTGATTTTGCCTTGGCAAAAGCCAGCTTGGCAACGTGGCAATCCAGAGGACACCTCCGACAGAGGCAGGGAAAACGCTAAGATTGCCACGTTGTTCAGCTGTGTACTGCTTCGCAGTCCTGCAGCTGAACTGCCTCGCAATGACAATGCTTTGGCTCCCGGCTTCGAGCAGGAGTATCGACCCAAGAATAAAAAGTTTCTCGCCTCCTCTTTTCAAAGAGGAGGGTTTTATCTTTTCTTTTTTAAAACCCCAACTTTCTTGAAAGAAAGTTGGACAAAGAACTTTAGTATTTGGGCTGCGGCATGGATCACAGCTGGCGGGGAACAGGCTGGTTTGGACATATTCGCTTTTGTTCTATATTAAAAGAAAATTTCCAATCATTGGTTGACAATGCTTTATAGATGCTTTATAATAAAAATATAGTTTTTGTGATAAATTTTTGGCAAAGTAGGTGATATTAGAACATGACTAGAGGGAAAAACATATTTTTGGGCATGTTTTTGATTTTTACTCTCCTGCTTTGTGTGGGCTGTGGGTCTGTTTCCCCGCCCCCGCAGGAAGAAGCTGCTGTGGGAAGCGCCCCGGAGGCTCTTGCTGCGCTGGGGGAAGGCTTGCCCGCGGAGGACGCGGAGGCTCTGCTCCGCAGCTTTTTGGCGCTGCAGCAGGAGGATGGCGGCTTTAGCCACATCCCCCGCTTTGATCCCTATGTGGCGCTCTTTGACAGCTACCTGGGCTTATACTGCCTGGATATGCTGGATGTGCAGGTGCCGGAGGTGCAGACCGCTGCTTTGAAGGCCAGACTGGAGCAGCTGGATTCCTCTGCGCTTTTTCCTGGCCTGGCGGATTATGAGATCGATACCCTTTATTATTATGTGAAGCTGATGCAGCTTCTGGATATGCAGCCCGATGGGGAGATCATGGCCTATGGTTTGGAGACCATAGCTGCCTTGCAGGACCCCGCGGGCTTTTTCTATCCCTCTGCCCACAGCAAGGAAAAGGATGCGGACGCTGTGAAGGAGAACCCCGCCTATCCCCTGTCCTTCAGCCTGAAGGCCGGCAGTATCTTAGCGGAATTTGACTACGATTTTGACGAAGCGGCGCTGCTTTCCTGGCTGGAAGGGCAGATCGGCGGCTATGATCTGCAGCAGGAGCTTTCCCCGGAGGGGCTGGGCTTTGTGAGCATTTATCTGCAGCTCTGCCAGGCGCTGGAGGCCACGCCGCCGGAGTGGCTCCTGCAGGAGCTGCCCGGATATTTGCAGGGGCAGCTTGATCTTTTGGCGGGCTGGCCGGAAACGAACAGCATCCCGGATATGAACATCGTTCATCTGTATAATCTATATATTCTTGCAGACTATCTTTCCTCCGGGGAGGGCATCGCAGCCATCGCGGAGAAATTGCCCCATTTCGTGGATGAGGAGAGCCTCCGCCTTTTTCCGCTGGAGATGAACGCTGCGGCTGATGCGAAGCAGGCCAATATTTGCTGCCTGGAGATGGCCGCAGCGGCAGGCGACCCTGCGGCTCTGCAGGAGCAAATTTTATCCGGCATCAGCTATGATGGCTTCCTGAATATGAGCGGAGAGCTTTCCAGCGACATCTTTGATTCCTACTTCGTGGGGAAGACACTCTCCCTGCTTTCCCAGGAGCTGCCGCCGGAGCAGGAGGCAGCCTTTCAGGCTTATCTGGCTGCCATGCAGGAGGATGCCCTTCGGGAGCCCCGGACTTCCTCTCTGCTTTATCTGGAGCTTTGCCAGCTCTTTGGGCGGGAGCTGCCCGGGGATGCGGTGCAGAGCCTGCTGCAGCGGCAGGGAGAAGCCTATCTGGGGCAGGCCCCTAGTGGGGATCTCTTCGAGCATCTTCTCTTTGTGGAGGTATGCAGGCAATATGACTTTCCGCTGGAGGGGGCTGTACGGGAGGCGCTGCTTTCAGCAGCCGCTCCGCCCTTGGAAACGCAGGATGTCCCCTTATATGTGAAAATCCGGCGGAAAGGCCAGGCGCTGCAGCTGCTTCATGGCCTTGGGGAGCCGATCAAAGAGGATGCACTGCAACTGCTTTTTCAGGAATACCTGGAAAGCTATTCTGATTTGGAGCAGCCCCTATATGCCGGCTATTGGGTTCTTTCCACCATGCTCTTGCTGGGGGAAGAAGAGCTGATCGCGGAATTGCCCACGGAGATCAGAAAGGATCTGCTGAGCCGCCTGGAAGCCTGCTATGACGGCTATTTCTATTCCTATTCCCCGGAGCAGGGCACGAACACGCAGGCTACATATTACTATATAGCACTGGAAAGCATAGTAAAGAAAGGAGCAAGGGATGATGAAACGATTTAAACTACCTTGCTTCTTTATTTTGCTCGTGTTGGTAATTTCTATCTGCGCAGTACAAGCCTCCGTGCAGGATCCGCCTCTGCAATATGCGGATTTGCTCTCTGGGCTGAAGCAAACGGGAGCACAGAAAGTAAGCCTTTTCTGCTTCCGTTACGATCAATGGCAGCACCTATATGATCGGCTGCGCTACATGGAATAAAGGCGACCTTTTACGCTGCATCCCATTTGGATACCGACAGCTGAGAGGAGGTCTTGAAGCTGTCTGCTATATAGTGTATGTCCAAGGAAGCCGCCACCCCGGAAACCCCGGGAGCAGCGGCTTTTTCCTACAGCCAGGCAGTGGGGTCAAGGCTCGTCCCCTCCAGGCTCAGCTCCAGATGAAGATGGGGCGTCTGGGCCGCCTCTGCAGGGACGCTGGGCAGCACCCGGCCCAGCACAGCCCCGGCCTCCAGACTGTCCCCGGCCTCCACCGCAGGCTCCAGCCCCCGATAGGCACTGCTCCAGCCGCCACCGTGATCCACCACCACGATCCCGCCCCAGTAGGCATCCTTCGCGGCAGCTGTGACCTTCCCGGCAGCCAGGCAGAAAACAGGCTCCCCGGGCTCCGCTGCCAGATCCAGACCCCGGTGAAAACGGTAATCCTCTGTGCTGGGGTCATAATCATAGCCCTGGCCCCGCTGGATCTCCCCGTTCACCGGCATCACAAAATCCA
>JAUMYD010000210.1 GCA_030528765.1 Bacillota bacterium | reverse complement strand
CATCTGTCGGTGCCGCATCTTTTGTAAGGGTCAGGCTGTCGATGGGCTGCATGGCTTCATCATAGGCTGTCATGTTCAGCGTTTTCCCGCTGATGTTGAAGTGGCAGAAATTGCTTTCGGTAACATAGCTCTGCTCGATATAGGGGAAATCCGAAACCTGGATCGTATATAAGCCGCCGCTGTTGACCTGGATATGGATAGGGCCATCCGGGGAAAGCTCCCCGCCGCTCACCGGCTTGCTGCGCATGTAAAGGTGTTGGTGCCCGCTGAGCACCAGGTCAATGCCCAGCTCCTTCAGGCTGCTGTCCCAGATGCTCCGCTGAGCCTGGGCCCGCTCCACATCATTGCTCAGATCTGCTGCCGGGTAAAGCGGATAGTGGCAGACCAGAATATTCCATTCCCGGCCGCTGTTGGTCAGATCGTTCCGCAGCCAGTTCACATATTCCGGCCGCTGCAGGCCCATGTAGGCACTATCAAGAAAGATGAAGTGGGCATTTTCATAGCTGAAGCTGTAGAAATGATGCAGCAGATCAGAAGGACCGTTTTCCGGCAGTGTATAATAGGAACTGAGCTGCTGCCCATCCTTTTCCCCCCAACTCACATAGGTAGGGATATCCTTCACTGCGGCCATAGCATCCCAGTAACTCGCCCAATCACTTTCATCCTGAGAGGAATTCACCACATCACCACCGTGAAGGATGAAGCTGATCTCCGGCA
The DNA here is from genome assembly GCA_030528765.1 of Bacillota bacterium. GTDB lineage: Bacteria > Bacillota > Dehalobacteriia > UBA4068 > UBA4068 > RGIG3155. Next base: position 1,292 of record JAUMYD010000210.1, on the reverse strand, counting down.
GCTCCTGAACTGCCAGATCCATCATGTTTTTTAGCCCGGAATAATTTCCGGAGCTGGCTTTCGCCGTATCGGAGATGAAGAGGAAATTATATCCCGCCTGCTCGGCCTCCTCTGCACCTTCTTCCAGGGCTGCGTCAAGAAGGCTTTCGTTTGATTCCGGATACTCCACCCCACAGCCGCACAGGCAGAAGAGCAAAAAGAGACAAAGGCAGGGAAGAAAAATATTTTTCATTTGTTTCTCCTTTTTTTACAAAAGAAGCCTGCTTCCCGGATTTCGGAAGGAGAAGAAGGCGAGGATTGAAAAAAGTGCTTTTTTGCAGATGAAAAATAGATTATAATAAATCATAAATTATTATATCATAAAAGGATAGCGGACGCAAAAAGCGAATACTGAATTTATGATGAAACGAAAAGAAAATCAAACAAGAATAATCTCATATATGCCACAGCTGCTTCTGTTTTTCCTGCTTTTCAGCACAATTTTTTGTGGAGGCTGTTTTTGGGGCCAGGAATACCCGGAGCTTTCCGGGGAGCTGCTGCCTTCCACGCCGCCACAGCCGGATGGCCTTTTGGAGACAGGCGGCGGTGCGGTGGAGATCTGGGAGGATGTGGCGGAGCATGATTGGGGCCTGAAGGAGAGCAAAATTTATATTTTGCCCAACGGGGATTCCTTCCACCAGATCCGCTGCAGCTTTTCTCCGGAGGCAGAAGCCGGGGAGGTCGTTCTGGATTTTCTGCGCCTTCCTCAGGATTGCAGCATGCGCCGTTACAGCCAGGAGAATGCAGAGTGGTTCGTCAGCCAGCTGGGTGCGGGGCAGATCAGCAGCGGGCAGTATCACTGCAGCCATGCCGATGGCAGTGCCCTTCTGCTCACCCCACTCAGCTACAGGCAGCAGGAAAACCAGATGCTGGAGTATCTGCCGGAGCAGGATGGCTTTTTCCGTTCCACAGCCGTTCCGGATGGCTGGCGGCTGGAGTTCTGCGTGCCCATCAGCCCCGGTGGGCAGGCAGAGTGCTTTTATATCGTATCCAAACAGGCTCTGGTGGATTGGGAGAATGTGGCGGAGCAGGAGCTCTGGGCCGGATATGATTTCACCGGTGCGAACCGCTGGTGCTATGCGGGCTATTATTATTTGGCACCGGAAAATTATATTCCCAGCGGGGAGAATTATTTTCACCGTCTGCCTGCTGCCTATATCGCCGCGCAGTGCGTGGAGAAGGAGGGCCGGCTCTGCGCTTCCCTGGCTTTGCCTATGCTCCATGTGATGCTGGAGCTGCAAAATGATCAGGGC
>JAUMYD010000075.1 GCA_030528765.1 Bacillota bacterium | reverse complement strand
CGTGGGGACGGGTTCTCCCACCTCGGGAATGGTTTCCGGCGCGTTCTCCGTAGGCTCCGGCTCGGAGCTGGGGATGCTGTAGCGGGCCTGGCCGTCATGCCCCACGATGTTAGGGCTGAACTGGATCTCTCCATTGGTGATCTCCGTAAGCAGGTTGATAAACTGTGCTTCCTGCACGAATACAAAGCTGATCCACAAGCCGCCGTAGGGCATCCACATGGCTTCGCAGGGCACAGTATGCATGCGCAGATCGGTCATATCCATCTGGATCATATAGGTGGCGATATCCACCACATCGCTGAGCTTCATATCGGTGCTGATATGCTTCAGCGCAATACCGATCAGCTCCGGCACCTTTGCCAGATTGTCCAGGGTGAGCATCTGGTCTGCCAGGCGCTCAATGAAATACTGCTGATGCTCGATGCGGCCCAGATCGCCATTGATATAGCCACGGTAGCGGACGAAGCCCAGGGCCTGCTCCCCTGTGAGGGTAGTGGGGCCGGGCTGCAGATCGATATTTTCAGAGGGCTTATACATGCGCTCGTCCACTTCCAGCTCCACGCCGCCTATGGCATCGATGCATTCCACAAAGCCCTGGAAATCCACGATCACATAGTTGTCGATGGAAATACCGGTCAGGTGCTCCACCGTATCCCGGGCCCGCTCAATACCGCCGCCGTTGCTGTAGGCCGCATTGATCTTATCTTTGCCGTAGCCGGGGATCTGCACATAGGTGTCTCTGGGAAGGGAGAGCACATCCACGGTTTTATCGTCCATATCCATGAAAACCAGCATCATGGTATCGGTCAGGCCCACATCGTGGCTGCCGCGGTTGTCGCAGCCCACCACCAGGATCACCCGGCTGCCGCTGAGCTCCACGGCTTGCTGCTCTTCCTCCTCCACCTCCTCCAAATCAGCAGCACTGAATTTGATGATCTCATCATAGCTCGGCTGCTGGCTGGCAATGGCGGTGAAGCCCAGCAGGAAGCTCCAGCTGATAACAAAGAGCAGCAGCAGGCAATAGATGATGCGCCGCTCGATGCTCAGTGCGCCGAACCAGGAGTGCTTATCGTGGACGGTGGTCATATCCTTGTCCCAGAATTCTTTATCGCTCATAGAAAATACCTCATTTGGTAAGTTTAGCAGGATGAGGGGCTGTGCCCACCCTGAAAAGAGGCCTTCCTGCAGGCCTGCTTTCTGCTTGGACGAAGTCCCGGCAGCTTTTGTTCGCTCAGCGGGTGATGCGGACGATCTCCGTGGCGCCGTCCCTGGGCTCCCAGTCCAGCCGGCAGCCAAAAGCCTCCCCTACGAAGCGCACATGCACCAGGGTGCGGCCCTGGCTGTGGGCGCTGTCGATCACCGGGGGGTGATCCATGGTATAGGGCCGGCCGTCGATGCTGGCGGCGGTGCTGCCCACGGTGAGCAGCATTTCCGTATCCGCATCATAGAAGCGGATCTGCTTCGTTTCCGGGATCCATTCCACCTGGATCCGCAGGGCTTCTGCCACGAAGCGGATGGGCACCAGAGTATAGCCGCTGCCGGCAATGCGGGGCGCGGCATCCAGCGTTTTGCTTTCCCCGTTCACCTGGGCCTGTGTTTTCCCGATGTAAAGCGTGATATCCACCTCGCCCTGGCCGGAGAGGGCGCGGATCTTCTGCTCCAGTGTGCTGATCCTTTGCTCCAGCGATTGAAAGACGCTATCCAGCCGCTGCTCCACCCAGGAGCGGCTGACCAGCGGATCAGCAGGGCTGCTGGCCGCTGCAGGCTGCTTCAGGAAAGGGGAGAGCAGCAGCCCCAGGCTGAGCAGCAGGGCGATGAAAATTTTTGGCAAACGGCCCATAAAAAGGCTCCTTAGACTGTGCTGCGCCAAAAAGGGCAGGACATAATTATAGATATTCAAAATTATATTCGACGGAGCCGGGCGCATTCCTGCAAAATCTTTCCCCTTCAGACAGGCTACGCCCCTTTCGCAAGCCCGGCTGCATGGCTCTGGGCTGGCTTTTTTTCGGATGGGATTCGGGAATACACAAAAAGTTCAGATGAAAATGACTTTTGCATGGACTTCAGCCCGTTCTGCTGGTATAATAAGGATGGTATTTTTGGGCCTCTGGCCGTCCTTTTCGGCCGGGGGTCCTGCTTTTCCCAAATGGGAGCGGCTTTCGAAGGCTATAAATATTTTCCGGGAGGAACGTGAATGAGCAAAGGCAGAATCGTAATCGCGCTGGGCGGCAATGCCCTGGAGAAGAAGGGTATGCCCGCTACAGCGGAAGCGCAGTATGAGGTGGTGCGGGAAACCTGCCGCCACCTGGCTCGTATCGAAAAATCCGGCTGGGATATGGCGATCGTCCATGGGAACGGGCCCCAGGTGGGCCGCATTCTGCTGGCTTCGGAGACTGCCCGCCATGTCACCCCGGCCTTGCCCTTCGATGTCTGCGGCGCCATGAGCCAGGGCTATATCGGCTATCATATCCAGCTGGCTATGAAGGAAGCCCTGAAGGAGATCGGGAAGGGCTATATCCCCGTGGCTTCTCTGGTGACGCAGGTGATCGTGGATTCCGGGGATCCGGGCTTCCGCAAGCCCAGTAAGCCCATTGGCCCCTTTTATACTGCGGAGGAGGCCGAAGCCATCCGTGCAGAGCGGGGCTATACCCTGCAGGAGGATCCTGCCGGCCGGGGCTGGCGGCGCGTGGTGGCTTCTCCGGAGCCCAAGCGCATCGTGGAGCGGGATACCATCAAACGCCTTTGGGACAGTACCATCCTCATCGCCTGCGGCGGTGGGGGCATCCCCACCATCATCAATGACAAGGGCGAGCTGCAGGGGGTGGATGCTGTCATCGATAAGGATTTCGCTGCCGAGCTGCTGGCGGAGGAGGTGGAGGCTGACCTGCTGATGATCCTGACGGAGGTGGAAAAGGTCTCCCTGCATTTCAATACCCCCCAGCAGCAGGAGCTGAGCTGCATGAGCGTGGAGGAAGCCTGGCAGTATATTAAGGAAGGGCATTTCGCCCCCGGCTCCATGCTGCCGAAGGTCAGCGCAGGTGTGAAATTTGTCAATTCCGGCCCGGGCCGGAAGGCTATCATCACCTCCCTGGATAAGGCGCTGGATGCGCTGGAGGGCCGCACCGGCACGGTGATCCAGGCTTAGCAGCAGGGAGCTTTCTTCGCGGCAGAAGAAATTTTTATTGTAACTTGGGCGAGCCTGGTATATAATACCACCGTATTTTTGTTTTGCAGCAGGCTTATTCTCTTTTTGCGAGGCTTTTTATGAAAATCGCGGTTTATGCCGGAACCTTTGACCCCATCACGGAAGGGCATCTGGATATCGCCTCCCGGGCTTCTCATCTTTTCGACCGGGTGATTTTCGCTGTGGCAGAGGATAATTATAAAAACACGCTCTTCAATATCACGGAGCGCTGCTCCCTGGCCCGGGAAGCTGTGGCGGATTATCCCAATATCATTGTGGAGCCCTTTGCCGGCCTGCTGGTGGATTACTGCCACCGGGTGGGGGCCACCTCCATCATCCGCGGCCTGCGGGCTGTTTCCGATTTTGATCGGGAGCTGCAGATGGCCCTGATGAACCGCAGCCTGAACGGGGGCGTGGATACGGTCTTCCTGATGAGCGATGCCCGCTTCCTTTATATCAGCTCCAGCCTGATCAAAAATACCGCCCAATACGGCGGGGATGTTGAAAAAATGGTGCCTGCCTGTGTGTTTCGGGCGCTGCAGCAGCGTTTTCCGGCTCTTTCTCTCCGAAAAGATGCTTTCTGCGAGAAATAAATGCAGCTTGCGCTTGACATTTGCTCTGTGTACCGCTATAATATTTCGGGAACGGTTGACGATATGATATTAGATTTCAGCAAAATCAAACTTATCCCCGGTGGGAAACTGGAATTTCAATTCGAAGAAGCATTGGATCCCCTTGCTTATGGCTTCGGTGAGTTTCAGCTGAAGGAAGCAGTCTCCTGCCAGGGGCAGGCACTCCATGCAGAGGGCTCTTTTCGCGTGGAGGGGCAGTATCATACCATGACCGAGCTTTCCTGCAGCCGCTGCGGTCAGCTCTTCCAAAGTCCTGCCGCCGGAGAATTCTCCGTTTGCTTTGTCTCGGGGAATCAAGTGGATTGGGATGGTGAACAGGATCTTTATGAGCTCAGCGGTGATGCGGCCGATCTTGGCCCGGTCATCGCCGGGGAGATTTTTTTCTCCCTGCCCATGCAGCCTCTCTGCCGGGAGGATTGCCGGGGGCTTTGCCCGCACTGCGGCATCAATCTCAACGAAAACAGCTGCTCCTGTCGGGAGGAGGAGATCGACCCCCGCTGGGAGAAGTTAAAGGATTTATTGAATCAAGACTAGCCTACGGGGCCAGCCGGCCACCGAAGCTACCGGAAAGGAGTGCAATAATCAATGGGCGTCCCGAAGGGTAAAACTTCCAAGGCCAACAGACGCATGAACAGAGCGGCCCGTTATACCATCGATGGTCCGGCTCTGGCTGTATGCCCCCAGTGCCATGCCTTGAAACAGCCTCACCATGTCTGCCCGGAATGCGGCTATTATAAAGGCCGTCCGGTCGTGGTGAAGAAAGCTAAGGCTGAATAAGATTTAAATCAAGAAAGGCCCTCAATGCTTCCATTGCGGGCTTTTTTTATGTTTGAAAACAGGCAGTGCCCCTGCCTGCCGAATCAATGCAAAGGAGTATCCGAATGAGAATTGCGATTGACCTGCTTGGAGGAGATCATGCCCCCGAGGTGGCGTTGGGGGCGCTGGAGCAGCTGCTGCAGCTGCATCCGGAATGGGAATACCTGGCTGTGGGCCGGGAAGAGGAGCTGGCTCGCCTGCCGAAAGCAAAGCAGCTCCTTCCCGTGGCCTGCGGCTCCATGATGGCTATGGATGAGGATGTGCGGAATCTGCTTCGGAAGAAGGACAGTTCCATCTGGATCGCCACAGAGCTGGTGAAGAAGGGGGAGGCGGATGCCATCGTCTCTGCCGGCAGCACCGGCGCGCAGATGACTGCCGCCACCCTGCTGCTGGGCCGTGTGAAGGGCGTGCAGCGCCCGGCCATCGGCACTGTTCTGCCGACCCTGCAGGGCGGCCGCCTGCTGCTGGATGTGGGGGCGAACCCGGATTGCACGCCGGAGCTGCTGCTGCAGTTCGCGCAGATGGGGACGACCTATGCCCACTGCGTGCTGGGGATCGAAAAGCCCCGCGTGGCGCTGCTGGCCAACGGCACGGAGGATCATAAGGGCAGTAAGCTGACGCAGGCTGCCTTTGCTCTGCTGCAGGAAAGCAGCCTGAATTTCCTGGGGAACCGGGAGGGCCGGGATCTGCTGAACGGGGAGTATGATGTGATGGTCTGCGATGGCATGAGCGGGAACATCGCCCTGAAAAGCCTGGAAGGTGCCATCGCCGCACTGATGCTGATGCTGAAGGAAAAGCTCAGTGCCAATCTGCTGCGGAAGCTGGGCGCTTCCCTGATCATGCCCGGCCTGCGGGAGCTGAAAAAATCCATGGATTATCAGGAGTACGGCGGCGCGCCCCTGCTGGGCGTGAACGGTGTCAGTATCATCTGCCACGGCTCCAGTAAGGAGCGGGCCCTGCTGCGTGCCTGTGAGGTGGCGGCCCAGTGCCTGGAAAGCCGTTTCGTGGAGGAGCTTGGCCGGGCTGTGCAGTAAGGCAGCTCCTTCTCCGGAACATAAGTGCCGGGGAAGTCGATATACTATAGCATAGAAAGAAACAAGGAGCGTGCCTGCGTTATGCCGGAAGAAGAAAGATTGCGGGAACTTTTTATGGAGTATCTGGACTTGGATGAAAGCCTGCTGCTGCCGGAAATGAGCCTTGATGAGCTGGCAGTGGATTCTCTGACACTCCTGGAGCTGCTGACGGCTGTTGAAAATGAATTTGATCTGGAGCTGGATGATGAGGCCTTTGGGGCCTGCCGTGATCTGGGTGAAATGAGCGAAATGATCCTGGCAAAGATTCGAGGCTGAGCTTATGGAAAAACGAAACACTGCTTATGAACCGGCTGCTCTGGAGCGGCTGGCGGAGAAGCTTTCCTTCCCGCAGGAGGAGAGGGCCCTGCTGCAGCAGGCCCTGACACATCCGGCCTTTTATGAAGGGCATTCCGGCGGCAGGGGGGATAACCAGCGCCTGGAATTCCTGGGGGACGGCGTGCTGGATATGATCGTGGGGGCCTATCTCTACCGCCGGTATCCGCAGGCTCATGAGGGGGATCTCAGCAAGATGCGGGCCTTTATCGTCTGCGAGGCCTCCCTGGGGGAAGCTGCCCTGGAGCTGGGCCTGGATCGCTGCCTGCGTCTGGGCCGGGGCTCGGAAGCAAATGGAGACCGCCTGCGCCCCTCTGTGCTGGCAGATGCCTACGAGGCCGTGGTGGGTGCGGTCTTTATCTGTCGGGGCTTTTCCGCTGCGGAGAAAATGCTGCTGGAGCAATTCCGGGAAAGAATGGACAGCCTGCGCCCGGAGGATTATGAGGATAAAAAAAGCCTGCTGCAGGAATTTGTGCAGGCAAAGGTGGCTCACGGGGTCAGCTATAAGCTGCTGGAGCAGAGCGGCCCTTCTCATAAGCCCCGCTTCCGCAGTGCAGCCTTTTGCAATGGGGTGCAGCTGGGCCAGGGGGAAGGCGGCAGCAAAAAGGAAAGCGAGATGGCCGCAGCTGCGGCTGCCCTGGCTGAGCAGGAACGCTGGCTGCCGGAGATCAGTGGCTGATGCCTATGTCGGATAACTTTGATTGGGAGCTGCGGGGCCTGTTTCGCACGCTGCGCATGGATCCGGAAAAAGCCTTTCGCCGGGACTGGCCTGCCGGGGAAGAAGAGGAAGCCCCCTCCGGTTTGGATGCCTTTTACAATGAGCTGCAGTTTCTGCTGGAGGCCGGGGAATATGGCCAGGCAGAGGATTTTCTTTTTCAGCAGCTGGAGGAAGGGGAGCTGGCCTGCCTGGAGATGGGCCTTTCCTTTTATCAGCAGCTGGCAGAAAAAAGTGACGGGGACTTGGCTGCGCATGATTTCTCCCGGGAAGAGGTGGCGCAGGGTCTGGCTGATCTCTGCGCCCGCTTTGGCCTGCCGCTTCCATCGGAATAAGCAAAATTTACGCCGTACCCAAAGGGGAACGGCGTTTTTTTGTGCCCGGCCGGGACACTGAAGGGGCTGAAGTTTTTTGCCCTGCTTTTCAAAAAAGCGGGGATCTTTCTTTGCATCAAAAACGGACAAAGACAAAAGCGACCCGGCCTGCGCCAGATCGCTTTTGTCAAACCATAAAAAGTAGGCAGGAAATTGATGCAGGATTTGCTGTGAAGGATTTGGATCTTCCTCCTTGTGCAGGTGGAAAACAAAATGAAAAAATCTTTTCTCTTGCTGTTGCGTGCTGTTGTTTTTCCCAAGAGGCATTGTTCGAAAGGAGATTGTTTTTTTGCCCTTTGCCAACTGCTTTTACCTGGATCGTTTAACAAGATTTACCTTTTAGTGGAATTTACTGTACCGGAGAGGGACGGGTTGCAGGAAGAGGATAACAAATAATCTATATTATTCTGCACATTCCATGCAGTATTCCGCCCAAGAACCATGTTCATGTGCGTACTGCTCATCCAGTGGGGAATAATAGGGATCAAAAAAGCGGGAAATGCTCCGATCCATAGTATGACTTCTATCCTCCATCATCGTCTCTGTGAAAATCTGTCCTCTGCTGTGCTTGAACATGCTTCTTCACGTCCTTTCTATATTACCGTTTTTCTGTGAAGCAATTTAACTTATTTATATGATAACCGAAAAGAAGTCAAAAGTCAAGCGAATTTTCGGAACTTTTTCTGAAATTAAATGTGAAATTTATTTGAACAAAAATTTTCGCCAAAAGCCCAGCCTGCACCAAAAAAAATAATGGCGAAAAATATAAAAGTATAAAAATACTGTATACATAGACTGTATATAGAGCAGAGCCTTTTCTCTGCGGCTCCGAAGCCGAATCTGGGGCAGGGGTTTGCATGGGGCTGTCTGCCCAGGATATGCAAAAAGGCTGTTATCCCATGGGATAACAGCCTTTGTTTTCGGGGCAGTCGTAGGTGAAGCTGTTTGTGGCCACCAGGCTGCTGCTTTCCTTTGTCAGGCGCAGCGCAAGGAGCTTCATGGGCCGGCGCTTAATCGTGCCGGAAAGAGGAAGAAGCGGCGCAGGAAGCATCGTCATTTATAATTTGGACGCCAAAGTCCTCTGCACTAAGAGATATGCCCTGAAAGGGAAGCTTTTTATGGCCGTAGTTGGCGATCACTTGGGATAGATAAGTTGTCCCATCCTGCAGGCTTGCCTTCGGAAGCAGGGAAAAATGGCCGCTGCCATAGGAGCCTGCAGAAGAATTTTGCAGATCGATATACCAGCCCAGACCCTGCTGATTCTGTTCGTCAGGCTGGCTCAGGGCTTCCGTCAGGGAGTCGGCAAAGGAATAGTGCTTTGCGGTGAAGGAATTCTCTTTGAAGATGAAATCCTCGTCCCATATGACGCTGATGGCATCCTCCAGGCAGGCAAGGGGTGTAAAGGAATCCCATTCGTAATAGACATAAACTGTCACACTGCTGATCTCCCCGCCGGAGATCAGCTTCCCGGTGGTGATGGAAAAGCTGAGGTCGCTGCTGGGGATGTTGCCCGCGCG
>JAUMYD010000074.1 GCA_030528765.1 Bacillota bacterium | reverse complement strand
AGCAGAAGTATCCGCTGCAGGTGGCGAACCGGCCCCTGGGAGAGCAGCATATACAAAACCGGGCACTGATCCCGCCTGCGCCGAAGTATAAGCGGGGCATTGAATTCACCAATGATCCGCAGATCATCAACGGGCCGGTCGGCCTTGAAAATGACCCCAGAAAGCTCCGGGCATTCCTGCAGCAAAACCCCCAGCTCTCCGAAGACAGCAAGGAGCATCTGAACTATCGCATCAGCTGCATGGAGCGGGTGGAGGAACTGCAGAAGCACCCCACCAATCATCTGCCGCTCGGCAATGGCCCCGTGATCTACCGGAATGGGCAGGAAATCCCCCGGGAGGAGCTGAAGCGGGGAGACAAGATCCTGCTGAAGGGCGTCACCCAGCCCAGAAGGCAGAGCAGCGGGAACGGCTGCTGGTCGGTTTCCATCCAGAGCCAGCTCAACTACAGAGGCGTGGATATCCAGCAGGAAGAGATCCGTGCCTTCCGCCCCAATGAATACGAAAGCGGATCATGTCCCGATGGCATTGCTTTCGCTTCCCAGGATAGGATGCAGACCTTCGATATTTATACCGCCCTGATCGATAAGGTCGCTCCCAATACAGCCGCTATGCACTATGAGCTGAATAATCCGGTCACCAAAGACGATATCCCGAATATCCGGACCCTGATCTGCCATGCCCTTTTGCAGGCGAATAGCCCGATCTCACTCTGCAAGGGAAATCATTTTTATACCATCGTGGGCATTGAAGGGGATACGATCCACTATCTGGACCCCCTCTCCACCGATAAGAACCTTGTTTACACAAGAAATCTGGATAGCTTCCTTATCGGAAGCAGCTTCGATCTCAACTGGCTGCAGCCCCTGAATCCGACTCTGGGCGGCTCCATCACCCAGTTCCCGAATTGGGCTGAAAGAGGCACAAACTATCATGGCGGCGAGGCCTTCTCCTTTATCTCCACAGGCCGGGAGCATATGGAGCATATGTATATGGGCAAGCTGTATAACCTTCCCCTCAGCGATGAGGAAGGGAATGTCTCAGAGATCTCCCTTGCTTTCCAGACCCCCAAAGTCCTGCATTATAAGCGGCTCAGCGGCGGCAATTACAATGCAGAGATCCTGGAGGAAATGCGGCAGCAGCTGCTGCAGCTCCCGGGGGCAGGGACGAATCCCGCCCTGAAGCAGCTTCTGCAGACCGAAGAGGATCTGCTCAGCGGTAAGCTGATGGGGGATGATGCCGGCATGCGCCAGCTGGCACGCAGCTGTCACGCTGCCCTGCAGGGGATCGAAAAGCAGCTTGAAACAGCGGAAGGCCAGCAGCGGGAGCAGCTGGAGCAGCTGCAGCAGAATCTGCAGAACAATGCCCGGGATATCCGCTCCGCACTTATCAGCACCTTCCACGGCCGCTATACGCAGAAAGTGAGCAGCACGAATAAGATCATCGATCTTCTCCACTTTTCTGGGCATGCTTCCCAGAAACGCTATAAAGGATATCAGGATCTGCGGGAAGGCTTTGCCGGCCTGCTCTATCTGGATAAGGTGAAAAATCTGGATCCAAAGGGAACGGCTTGGATCGATGCGCTGGAAGCGGCGGAGCAATGCGTTGCTGATATCCGGAACAGCGAAGCCCTGAACAATATGGTCAGGGATATGATCAAAACCGGGCACTCCTATTCCGTGGCCAAGGAGCAAAAGCTGAAAGAGGACAAGAAGAAAAACGAGAAAGCGACGGAAGAAAGAAAAGAGCAAAAAACAGAGGAAAAGAAGCAGCCCTGGAAGCCTGAAGAGCCTGATCAGGCCTTCGATGAGATCGATAAGGCCTTCCCCAATGGGGATAACCGGATCACAAAGGAAGCACTGCAGGAAAAGCTGGCTGTATTTGAGAACAGCATCAAGCTTAACCGGGAAACTCAGCTGCAGCAGGAAAGAGAAAATTTGAAGAAAAAAAATGAAAACATCCAGCAGCTGATCGATAAGTATGAGCTGCGGAAGGATATGCCCGACGATCAGCGTACAGCGCAGCGTGAAAATCTGACCGAGATTGTGGATCTCCGCATCGCCATTTTCGGTGGGAATACCTCCTTGCTCGCTGAACGCTTCAAACCCTTTGAGAAAGTGGCGGCCCGGAATGCCTCTGTTCCGGTCCCGCCCCCGATGCAGATCCATGCTTTGAAACCAAAGCCGAAAAAAGAACAACAGGCAACTGCCAAACAGGATCCCAAGACCACTGCCCAAAAAATCAAATGATGCCACAGTGCCTCTGCTGCCCCCAAGTATAATTAAGGCACAGCCTCTTATGGGGAGGCTGTGCCTTTTTCGTACCCCTTTTTTCAAAAAGGGGCTGTTTTAAGAGAAAAACCCTTCTTCTTTGAAAAGAAGAAGCAAGAAACTTTTGATTTTTGGCAGCTGCGTAATTTATTGTCATTGCGAGGAAGTTCAGCTGCAGGACTGCGCAGCAGTACACAGCTGAACGACGTGGCAATCTTAGCGTTTTCCCTGCCTCTGTCGGAGGTGTCCTCTGGATTGCCACGTTGCCAAGCTGGCTTTTGCCAAGGCAAAATCACAGCTTGCCTGCCTCGCAATGACAGAAACCAGAAGCCGCCGCCCAAATATCAAAGTTCTTTGGGCCCCTTTCTTACCTTCATCCACTAACTGCATTAGTTCGGGTTCAAGCTCCGTCAAGCGAATGTATCGCTGAATCTGCGTTGCACTATCGGGGCTGTTTTCCGCAATTTGTTCTCTGGAACTCTTACCATCAAAATTCTGTCCAACTTGGACAGAATTTCTACTCGGTCTGCCGGCCCGCCTTTTGATGGCTTCCAGTTTCATTTTATACGCCTTGGCTTTCTCGCTTGGGAGAATGTTTTCTCTCTGCAGATTGCTGTCTACCATAATGATGGTTGCGGTATTTTGATCTATGTCCCGAACGATAATCGGCATGGTTTTCAGCCCTGCAAGTTCACAAGCGTGTTTTCTTCTGTGTCCTGCGATAATCTCAAAGCTGCCGTCCTCACGGGGTCTTGCAATGCCGGGGACAAGGACACCGTACTCCCGAACGCTTTCAACTGTCTGCTGCATTGTATCATCGTCTCGCACACCAAGTGGGTGATCCGGAAAAGGGTGAAGTTCCTCCAATGGGATTTCTTTGATTGTGTCTGCCATAATGCCTCCTGTTCTCTGAAATGACGAAAGGCGTTCATTGACTTGCTGAGATCAACGAACGCCTTGTCCTTGCCATATTCAGTTTTCCTCCTTTGCTTTAGAAGTAGCATTTCCTCGAATTGTATCGAAAAATGCCCGATAAACGAAAAAATAGGACTAAAGCGACGCCCGTTTGTCGGGTTTTGCTTTAGTCCTATTATATCAGTGGCATCGATGAAAACCGTAGGGTTCGGGAAGCGGTTGGATTTGGCATACTGCATTAAGGCTTGATGGTCACGGTGTCACCCTGCTCAGGATTCTTGGGAGATACGACCACATCACCGTTGCTGCCGCCGTCCACAACAGGAGGATAAGCAGGCGTGATGATCGGGATGTAGATGAATTTCCACTTCGCATAGAAGGTCTTGTTGCCAATATCGGTAGTGGGGATTTCCTTAAACCGGTTCCTGCGTGTTATCCTATGGCACATGGATTATGCCTGTCAAAACGGGGGGCATATGCTCCTGTTCTGACACGCAGAATTGATGTCTGTGTATTAGTTCCTCTCATTCCACAGCTAAACGCCTATCCTGCCTTTTTGTTACGGATAATACCGGTTGTCAGCGTGACAACTTGCGTAGATGAAACAGTGCTGTTGAATTATGGAAGCCGTTGTCGAAATTCTTTTTTGCAATCAGTAACGGCTTTAAGCAAAAATCAGCGGTGCATGGATGTTTCCACACGCCGCGTCTCTATCAGTTATAGATCAGCTCGGCAAAGATGATTTCCTCTGCCTGTGCTTTCAGCATATTCATGTGCTGCACCCATGCCATCTGCTGTTTTTCCTTGTCCGGTGCAGGTACTGATGTAAGCAATTCTGACATCAGTTGCTCCAGTCTCCGGTTCGCTGTCTCGTCGATCTCCCTCAGATGCGGGTACAGCTTCGCCGATAGAAGCATGCTGTTCCAAAGGACGGGACGATGCTCTTTCAAATAGTTCTTGCGCATTCTGCCGTACTTGCCTAAAGGCTTGGCTTCGGTTTCGGATAAGATCAGGTTCGGGATTTCATAATCGCCGCAGTGGGCGTAGGTGAGATTGTTATTCATGGTAGTTCCTCCGTGTTCATAGTTGATAAAATAGAAAAAGCACGATGCAAGGTCTTTCGACCCGACATCGTGCTTTTCGTGTTGCTTGCTTCCAAACCTGTCAGACAGATGCTGAAAATTTAACTTTTTTCGGATTGCTGTCTTATCGGCACGGAGCCGAGGCTCCCGCTGTGTTAATAGCGGCTATTCATGCGGGAGGAGATGACCAGCGGCTGCCCGCAGACATAGCTCCTGCCGGTATTATCCAGGAAAAGCAGGGTATCCTCACTGTTTTCACTGCTCTCCCCGCTGCTGCTGCGGAGCTGCAGGGGCAATTCCAGCAGAAGATCATGCTGCAGGTGCAGGGAATTGCTGTTCCGGGCTCCGGTGCAATTCAGGCTGCTCTGGCCGCTCCCTGCATTCCCCAGGCGCACCCGGTGGTAGCGAAGCCGCAGCTGATCCAGATCCAGCGCATGAGAAAAGGAGATGGGCAGCTGGATCGAAAGATTGCTGTTCCCGCTGCTGCCTGCATTGGCAGAGGAGCTGCTGATGGTATTGACGGCATTGTTCAGAATAATTTCGGTCATAGGGAAGACCTCCTTCAGATGGATTTGAGCGAGCCCCGGGGAAGCTCATGCCCCATAGTATGAAGGGAGGGGGACAAAGGTGCGGCGGGGGAGCTTGTTTTTTGGGGGAGAGGCCGGGCACAAAAAAAAGCCGGCGTATGCCGGCTCTTTGCTAAGCGAAGGTTTCTTCTATTTTTCTATATATAAGAAAAAGAAAATCAAGCCCATACCCAGCTGGATGCAGAGGTTTACCAGAGGGATCAGATCCCCATAGCGCAGGTTGATAATATCTTTGAGCGGATGCTTGCCATATAAAGGAGTAATCTCCGCAAAATTGATATGATCCAGCTCTTTACCGATCATTTGTGCGATCCAGGTCATAGACTTTTTCACGGCACCCTGCCTGGCGGTTTCGCCGATCAGGATGAAATACAGAAAACAGGCCAGAAGCATGCCCACGATGCTGAACCAGTAGTTCGGGAAGGGCATTGTTTCGAATTTCAATCCTGTGTAGATATAGGGAAAAATAATGATGGCATAAATGATGACGGACATTCTGTTCAGGATGCTCCAGAAATGCTTGGTGCGGAAAATAAACATTTCCTGCTGCTGGGCATACA
Source organism: Bacillota bacterium (assembly GCA_030528765.1). Lineage (GTDB taxonomy): Bacteria > Bacillota > Dehalobacteriia > UBA4068 > UBA4068 > RGIG3155. Next base: position 3,237 of record JAUMYD010000074.1, on the reverse strand, counting down.
TGCTGAGGGCGATCTGCTTCGCATAGAATTCTTCTTCGCTTAATGTGCCGGGGAGGCTGTTCGCTTTCGGTTCCTTTTGTTTGCTGCTCTGTTTGGAAGCTTTGCTCTTGCTCATTTAGATGCAATCTCCTTTCTGCCTGTTTTTGCAAAATAGGTCAATTTCACCCTAGATCATATATTCATTATAGGTCAGTTTCACCCTATAGTCAATAGGTCAATATGCCATAATGACTACAGGTGAGAAAATGAAACGGCTAAAACAATTACGCAAAGAGAAAAACTTGACCCAAATTCAGATGCAGATTTTGACCGGCATCGATCAAAGCGATTATTCCAAGATAGAGAACGGCAAAAGATATTACACTTTTGAGCAATGCAAGCGCATCGCCCTGGCTCTGGAAACCAGCATGGATTATCTGGCCGGGCTGACAGATGAAAAGAAGCCCTATCCCCGCAGCGAGAGCTGCAAGGACGCCGAATAAGCACACAAAAAAGAGCCAGCATACGCTGGCTCTTTTCTATGAGATCATACGATCCGCAGTTAAATCTGCAATTCGGAGCGCCGCCCGGAACTATTCCAGAACGGTGATACCATCCACGATGTAGCTGAATGCGGGAGCGGAGACATTGAAGGATTCGTTGAAAGCGCCATCAAAGACCAGGCCGCTTGCATCGTCATCAGTCAGCTCTGCGCCTTCCACGGTGAAGGTGCTGGTATCAAAGACCTTGGTCTCGCCGCTGATGATGGCTTCTCTGGCGGCAGCCACGGCATCCTTGATCTCCTGAGAGACCAGGGCATCGTTGATGGTCAGATCAACCATGCCGTCTTCCAGATTGCCGGCCCAGTCCAGAGCGATCTCCTCGCCGTTGACAACGCCTTCCACCATGGTGATATAGCAGGGCGCCCAATCCCAGACCACAGAGGCAGCGCAGGCTTCCGGAACAGCCAGGGTCATATCAGCGTTATAGCCGATGCCCTTCACGCCATTGGCAGCGCAGGTGGACATGGCAGAGGTGGTATCCGCATGCATACCCAGCACATCGCAGCCGCTGTCGATCAGAGCCTGCGCGACCTGACCTTCCAGAGTGGCGTCAGACCAGGTATTGGTGTAGGAAACATTCATTTTCACATCCGGGTTCACGGATTTGGCACCCAGATAGAAGGCGGTGTAGCCGCTGATGCATTCCGCGAAGGGCATAGCGGTCACATAGCCGATGGTATTGCTTTCGGTCAGCATACCGGCGACGATACCGCTCAGGTAACGGGCCTGATAGATGTGACCGAAGCAGTTATGGAAGTTATCCAGGCCGCTGCCGGCAGCCTGATAGCCGGTGAAGTGGCAGAAATCCACTTCCGGATATTCCTTGGCAACTTCCAGCATATAATCTTCGAAGCCGAAGCTGTTGCCGAAGATGATATTGCAGCCGGCTTCCACCAGCTCACGGCAGGCAGTATCGCAGCTGCTGTTTTCTTCGATATCATATTTGCAGATGATCTGATCATCCGTGAGGCCCAGAGCAGCCTGCATTTCCTTCACGCCCTGAATATGGGCATAGGAATAACCCTGGTCTGCTTCGGAACCGATGAACATGAAGCCGACCTTGATATTCTCCATAGTAATGCCTTCTTCAGCGACTTCTTCCTCACCGGAGACTTCTTCCTGGACTTCCGGAGCCTCGTCCACCGGAGCTTCTTCCTGCCCACAGGCTGCGAAGGCGAACAGCATCGCCACAGCCAGCAGGACCAGCAACATTTTTTTCATGCCTTTTCCTCCCAAAATGTTTTTTCTGCAAAAAAGAATATGCCGCCCTGCCAGAGGCAGCCACAGCGGCATCGCCTTTCACAAGGCATTACCCGTCAAATATATCACATTCAAAAAAGCTTGTAAAGGAAAAATTCGCCCTTCTTTTTCTCTTTTTCACGGCTTTTCCCAGTGCGGCGGGGATGCCCGCCCGGGGCTTCCCGGGGGGAAAGCAAAAAAAACAGCTGCCAAGAATTCCTTGGCAGCTGTGATGGTGGAGACGAGGGGGATCGAACCCCTTACCTCTTGAATGCCATTCAAGCGCTCTCCCAGGTGAGCTACGCCCCCATCGCTTAACGCAAATATTATTTTAGCAGAATCCCTGCCGCTTGTCAATGAATTTTTTTGGCTTTCCCGGAATATTTTTCAGAAAGCCCGGCTGGGCTCCCCAAAAGGAGCTCAGCCGAAAAAAGCTGCTAGCCCATGATGAAGTGGGTGGAGATGCGGGCTTCGTATTCCGGGGCAGGGATGCCCTCTGCCCGCCCTGCCTCCATATTCCGCAGCAGCCAGGCCATATTCTGCCCCAGGCTGCGCATGGTCTGCAGGCCCTCCTCATCCTTCCGCACATCCTCCGGGCTGAAGCCGTGGACCTGATTCCAATACTGAGAGCCGACCGTGTGCATGTGGCTGATGCCGAAATATTTGTTCAGGCGGTCAAAGGCCGCGCTGGCACCGCCGCGGCGGCAGGAGACCACTGCCGCGCCCAGCTTTCCCGCCATCCGGCCCCGGCTGGCGTAGAAAAGCCGATCCAGAAAGGCGCAGAGCTGCCCGGCCGGGCCCGCGTAATACACCGGGGAGCCCAGCACGATGCCCTGGAATTCCTCCAGCCGCCCCAGCAGCTCGTTCACCCGGTCATCGAAAACGCAGCGGCCGCTGCTGCTGCAGGCAGCGCAGGCGATGCAGCCGGCCATGGGCTCCCGCCCCAGGTAGAGCAGCTCCGTTTCCACGCCTTCCTTTTCCAGGCTGGCAGCTACTTCCTTCAGGGCAGTATAGGTGCAGCCCTTTTCGTTGGGGCTGCCGTTGATCAGCAAAACCTTTGTCATGCTGTATCCTCCTTTCTTATTGCAGCGGATGCGGCCCGGCAGCAGGCTCAGGCCAGGAGCTGCCGCAGCAGGGCAATGGCTTCCTTCCGGGGAAGCTGCTGCTCCACCGCCTTCTGCATCTGGAAGAAGGGCAGCTCTGCCCCGATCAGCTCCAGCGCGGAAAGGCGATCCTCCCGGAAGAAGAGCTTGCCGAAGGCCGGGCGGTTCCGGTTCACCAGAGAAAAACGCTCCGCCCCGCTGAGCTCCCCGTAGATCAGGATCTCCATCCCCAGTGCCTTGATGCTGTAGAAGGGCAGGCCCGGCTCATAGACCCGGCTTTCCCCTGCGGCATTGGCCCCGGCCACTGTGCCCTGGGCCATGGCCACTGTCCAGAGGCCGGCCAACTGGCCTTC
>JAUMYD010000073.1 GCA_030528765.1 Bacillota bacterium | reverse complement strand
GAAAGGCTGCCTGCCGGCAGGAAGAGCAGCAAAAAGAGCAGGCTGATCCCCAGTATAAATTTGCTTATCGCTTGAATGAACAATTTACTCGTCATGCTGTTTCTCCATCAGATCTTTTCCGGGGCACAGGGCGCGCAGCTAAAAAGCAGAGCAGGGAAGGCTGCCTTGCAGAGGGGGTGAAAAGAAAGAATAAGGCTTTTTCCGGGGGCTGTAAAGGATGCGTGGGGAGCCAGCCTCGGCTGGTCGGGCTGATTCAGACGAATTCAGCAAAAACTGCGTCTCCCAGCAGGATCCCCCGGTGGCTCAGGCGAAGGCGATTTTCTTCCTCCTCCAGTAGCCCGGCCTTTTTCATGCGGGAGATCTCCCGTTTGAAGCGTTTTCGGGGATCCAGGCCGTATTGTGCGGCGAAATCCGGGCAGCTGATGCCTTCCAGCAGGCGCAGCCCCAGGAACATGGCTTCGGCAATTACCTGATCCATGGAGAGCAGTTCTTCTCCTTCCAGCGGCAGCTCTCCCTTTTCAATGGCAGCTGCCCAGCGGGGCAGATCGTTTGCATTGTTCCAGCGGTGATTGCGGATGCAGCCTGCTGCGGCCGGGCCCAGGCCCAGATAATTTTCCCGCCGCCAATAGGCACGATTGTGGCGGCTGGCAAAGCCGGGCCGTGCAAAATTAGCGATCTCGTATTGCAGGATCCCAGCCCGGTTCAGCTTTTCTATAGCCAGCTCCAGCATATCTGCCTGCAGGTCATCGTTCAGGGGCTGCTGCCCGGCCTCCCCCCAGGGGCAATCCCTGCTGATGGTCAACCCATAAAGGGAAATGTGCTCTGTTTCCAGTGCCAGAGCCGCTTCCAGCTCCGCTTCCCAATCGACCAGGCTTTGCCCCGGCAGGCCGAAGATCAGATCCAGTCCAATGTTCTCGAAGCCTGCTTTTCGTGCATCCTGCACGGCCTGGCGGGTCTGCTCCGGGCTATGCCCCCGGCCCATGGCTTCCAGCTGCCCGGGCACAAAGCTTTGGGCACCCAGAGAAAGGCGGTTGATGCCCGCTTCCCGGAAGGCCAGCAAACGCCGGGCATTCAGGCTTTCCGGGTTTGCTTCCAGGGTGATCTCCGCCTGCTCGGTTTTCAGCAGGGAGAGGAAATGGTGCAGCGAATCTGCTTCCAGCAGAGAGGGGGTGCCGCCGCCAAAATATATGGTGGAAAAGGGGCCGGCTTCCAGCTGTTCCTGCCAGAGCGAAAGCTCTTTCTCCAGCAGGCGGGGATATTCCTGAAAAAGATTTCCGGCTGCGGAGACGGGCAGGGAATAAAAATCACAGTAATTGCATTTCCGCAGGCAAAAGGGAACGTGGATATATAAAGAAGTGATCATTTGTGTACTCCTTCCTGAGCGCTTAGATGGCGCAGATTCGCAGCAGGGCTACTTCCAGCAGTGCTTCGATTTTCCCCATGCCGCTTTTGCCGCTCAGCTCCGCTTCCAGCAGTGCCTCCAGTGCGGAAAGCAGCTGCCGACCGCTGTATTTGTTTCCTGCCTGCCAGCATTTTTTGACCACATAAGGATGTAGGCCCAGGCAGCCGGGGATCTCTGCCTGAGAAAAACCACGGCGGCGCAGATCCCAGACAGCCAGCATATTTCGGTATTGCCCGGCCAGCAGTGCAAGGAGATTATAGGGGGGCTCTCCCTGCTGCAGCAGGCGGCGCAGCAGGAGGATGCTGCGCTCTCCGTCCCGCTGGGCTGCTGCATCTGTCAGCTCAAAGATGCCGGCCAGAGAGCTGTGGCTGACAATGGCCTCTGCATCTGCCAGGCTGATCTCTGTTTTCTTTTCGCAGTAGAGGATCAGCTTATCGGCCTCGCTACGAAGGGAGGAAAGGCCTTCACCTGCCATCAGGCTGACATAGGAGCAGAGCCCTGCCTGGGGCAGCTTTCCTGCTTTTTTTAGATAGTTGCTGAGCCAACGCTCCCTTTCCGGACCCCGAGGAGAGGAAAATTCTACCACCCGGCCTGCAGCTGCAATGGCCTTCAGCAGGCGGCTGTTCTTATTGGCGGAGGGGGAGCAAAGGATCAGCACCACATCCGGGTTTGGATCCTGTGCATAGGCGATCAGTGCTTCGGCCGCTGCTTTGTTTTCGCCGCTGCTTTCCGGCTGCTCTTCGCTGTTTCCTCTTTTTTTTGTCTGAAAACCGGGGGCATTTCGTACCACGATCAGCTTCCTTTGGCTGAAGAGCCCGCTGCTGTTGGCGGAAAGGAGGATTTGGCTGATCTCCGTTTCGTCCCCCTGGAAAAGCTCCTGATCCCATTCCCGGGCTTCCGGGCAGACGAGAGCTGCTATTTTTTCGATGTATTCCTCCATGAGCATGCTTTCGTTCCCGTAAAACAGGTAGATGGGACAGAGCATGCCCAGGGAGAGGGCTTTTTTTAGATTTTGCATGCCGGTGCTCCCTGTTTATCGATTGCCTGCGCGCCCGCTTCCTGCCTGAAGGGCGAGGCTGCTCAGTTGTTTTCATTGATGTGAAATTCTCCGGATCTGATGAAGAGGCGGATCTCTCCCTGCTGATCTGTGCGATAAAGCGTTCCCGCCTTCTGCCAGTATTCTACCACCGAATCTGCAGGATGACCATAGTTGTTCTGTCGGCCTACGGAGAGGATCGCGAGCTTGCTGCCGGTGGCCCGGTAAAAAGCAGGGGAGTAGCCACTCCTGCTGCCGTGGTGGGGCAGATGGAGAACATCTGCCCGCAGATCATAGCTTTCGGAAAGGCGGCAGAGGGTCTCTGCAGTGGCATCCCCGGTGAAAAGAACGCTTACGCCCTGGCAGAGAAGGCGGAAGACCAGAGAGGCATCATTGCTGTTTTCTGCTGCGGCTTCCGGCAGAGGGAAGAAAAGCAGCTCTGCACTTTTTCCCAGGCTGAGCCTGTGCCCACGTATGGGAAGAAGCAGGCTGTTTTGTTCCCGGCTCAGCTGCAGCAATTTTTGTTGCTGCGGATTTTCCTCTGCCAGCGCGCTGTAGCAGACAGTATCCACAGGCAAGTTTTCCAGAACGGAAAGCAGGCCGTCTATGTGATCCTGATCCGGGTGCGTGCTGATCATCAGGTCGATGTGATCAATCCCCCGGCTCTTCAGGTAGGGAAGTAAATTGTTTTCGCCTATGCTGCCGCTTTCCCGGGAACCACCGCCATCTATAAGGATGGTCTGTTGTTCTTCCGTGATGACCAGGCTGCAATCCCCCTGCCCTACATCCAGGAAAACCAGCTCTGTGTAATCCTGCCCCTGGTTGGAGAGCAGCTGGGGCAGGGCAGCAAAAAGCAGCAGCAGGAAGGAGGCTGCACCCGTGATCTGCCGGGAAAGAGCTTTTCCCCTGCTTTGGGAGGAGGCAGAGAAGATCCGCGGCAGGAAGAGCAAAATGAGCAGAAGGGGCAGCAGCACCTGCCAAGGAATGGCCCCGGGCAGGGAGGCACAAAAGGGAAGACGGGAAAGATGATCTGCCAGCTCGTAAAGCAGCTCCATAGGCCAGGCAGCGATCTGCAAAAGGAAGCTTCCCAGCCCGGTGGAAAGAAGGGCGGCCAGCGCAGCAAAGAGGCAGAGGCAGACGCTGAAGCCTGCTGCCAGCACTGCCAGTGGGCTGAAAAGCAGCCCCAGACAGGAGATGTGGTAGAAATAGTAGGCGCAGAGGGGAAGCGTGAAAACAGAGGCTGCCAGGCTGGTAGAAATAGAAGAGCGCAGGGGCCCCGGCAGCGGGAAAAGGCTCTGCTCCCAGTGTCTCCGGTAAAGGAAAAGCCCCAAAACTGCGCCATAGCTGAGCAGAAAACCGGCATCCGCGACCCAGAGGGGATTGAAGAGCAGGGAGAGCAGAGCTGCCAGGGAAAGATTGCTGAGCAGATCCCGGGGCTGGTGCAGTGCCTGTCCCAGCAGCATCAGCAGAGACATGCAGGCAGCCCGGAGCACAGAGGGGCGAAGATCCGTCAGTGCCAGGTAAAAGAGCAGAAAAAGAATGGCTACCAGCAGGCGGAGCCAGCGCTTTTTGTAGCCTTTTCCTGCCAGAATGCTGGCCAGAAGCAGCACATAGCTGATGTGCATTCCGGAAACAGCAAAGGCATGAGAGATCCCACTGAGGCCCAGTACGGTTTTTTGCCGATAATCCAGGCTGCTTTTGTCTCCCAGAAAGACTCCTTTCAGCAACGCCTGCTGTTCCGGCTCCACTTGGCTGAGGCTTTTGTTCAGGCGATCCCGCAACCAGGAGGAAAACAGGGCTGGAGACCATGCCGGGGCGGCCTTCAAAATCTCCGGGGCAGTGCCATCTGCCAGGCGGAAGCTGGCAGCAATACCCTGGTTTTGCAGGTAGCGGTGGTAATCAAAGGCATTGGTGTTGCCCGCTGTTTCCAGAAGAAAAAGCTGTGCCTGCAGGCGAACAAGGCTTCCCGGGGGTGGAGCCTCCCCGGTGCCGTAGACGTAGACCAGGCTGTGGGGGAGTTTTTCTCCCTCCTTTTTGCTGAGCAGCAGGCTGAGGCGATAATCTTCCTCATCCTTGCTGCTTTGGCTTTCAAGCACCCATCCCTCCAGCCGGAGCATCTCTTCCGTTTGCGCATCCCAAAAGTTGAGCTGGGAGAGGCGGGCAGAGCACAGAAAAAAGCCCAGTGCAAGGCTGAACAGGAGCAGCAGTGGGCGGAAATCCTTATCCCGCAATGAAAAGAAGAGAAGGGGCAGGAAAAGCAGAGGAAGAAAAAGCAGGGACAAGCCAGGGCTGAAGGAAAAAGCTTTCGCAGCAGGATGCCCAGACAGTAAAAGAGAAGTATTGCCGTTAGCAGGCGTTTTTGCAGGAAGATGGGGATCGGGAAGCGCAGGGCTGTTTTATTCAACATCGATCAGATCCCGAAAACCTTCAAGGGTTTTTTCACTGATCCCCGAAACCTGAAGCAGCTCTTCCACAGAGGAAAAATAGCCATTCTCCTCCCGGAAGCGGATGATCTCCTCAGCCTTTCCAGGCCCGATCCCCGGCAGGATTTCCAGTTGTTCGGCGGTGGCGGTGTTGATATTCAGGCTGCTTACTGCTTCCTTGAATTCCGGAACCAGCACCTGGCTGCCATCCAGAAGATAGGCTGCCAGATTCAGCTGGTTCAGATCCGCAGTTTCCAGAGGCTGGGCACTCTCCACCGCATCAGCTACGCGCTGTTCTGCTGTGAAGAGATAGACCCCGGGCCGGGCCACTGCCCCCTTCACATGGACTGCGATTTTCTGTCCCTCTCCCTGAAGGAGCTCCTTTTCTGAGATGCTTTCTGCATAGCGGCCGTAGCGATAGCCGGCGGCAAAACTGAGAACAAGAAAAAGGCCCAGCAAAAGAAAAGCCTTCCATGGCTGGAGACTTTTTCCTTTGCTGGGCGGTGTTGTTCCCTGCTTAGAGGGGGCTTGCTCCATTTCTGGCTTAGAGATTTGTTCCATGATATAACACCAACCTATGAAAAGCTGAGCTATTGCTCTTTTTCAGGGGAAAACAGGCTTTGCAGAAGCTGCGTATTTTTTTGCCCGGCTACGGCTTTTGCTTCCGGATCCAGGCGAAAACCCGTTTCTGTTTCTTGAAGGAAATCTCCTTCTTCTGCCTCCGCGGGAAGCTGTGCCCGGGGGATGCTGATGATGTGGCCATCTTCCTGTTCACAAAGGGCCCAGCTGCCTTCAAAGCGATCTATGCAATATTGTTTCATAAGGAATCTCCGGTAAATATTTTGATCTCCTTACCATCGCTGACGGCCAGGATAGTTCCCTGCAGGTCTGTGCGGAAAATGCTGGTCCCCATATCCTGCAGCTTCTTGATGGTTTCCGGATGGGGATGACCGTATTCATTGTCTGCGCTGCAGGAGATCACAGCTATTCTCGGAAGCACAGTGTCAAGAAAGGCCTGACTGGAGGAGGTATTGCTGCCATGGTGGGAGACCTTCAGCAGATCTGCTTTCAGCTTTCCCCTTTTGCGCAGAATATCCTCTTCTGCCTGGATTTCCGCATCCCCGGTGAAAAGGAAACTGTTTTCCCCATAACTCAGCCGCAGCACCACGGAGCAGTTGTTTAGATCACTGTAGATCTCCACCGGGCCAAGGATCTCCACCAAGGCTTCCCCCAGCTGGAAGCTTCCCCCAGCCTGGGCAGCAGAGATGGCGATGTTTTGGGCAGCGAGCGTTTCCAGCGTATTGCCATAGGTTGCTGTGGTGTGGGGCTTATTGGGCATATGAACCTGCACGACCGGGAATCTTTCCACCACAGCCACAGCCCCGCCTATATGGTCTTCATGGGGATGGGTGAGCACCAGATGGTCCAGAGATTGCACGGAGCGGGATTCCAGGAATTCGATGATCTGCTCTGCCGACTGGGCCGTGCCGCAGTCAATGAGCATGGTGGAAGAGCCCTGCTCCACAAGGATGCTGTCCCCCTGCCCCACATCAATGAAGGAGACTACCAGATCCCCCTGAACCGCAGAAAAATTTTCCTCCGAGAAGGTGGGGATATTGCCGCCCTGGCCACTGTCGTGGGTATCGCTGGGATTACTGAAATAATAGAAGAGCAGGATGGCCAGAGCCAGAAGAATGCCGAGGATATTCTTGAAATCTCGTTTTTTTCGTACCATATGGTGCCTCATTTTCCTGATTTCACTTTTTTGCATGTGTTTTCATGCTAAGCTCATAAACAGGTATAAATTTTCGTTATTTATATAGAAATTTCCTCCCCGCTTCTCCACCCAATAGTAAGGAAATCTTAAGTTTTAAAATAAAAATTCAGGAAAGCGAAAAAAGGCTTGACATCTGGAAAAGTTTTTGGTATTATAATCCTCGCGTCATGGTGGATGTGGCGAAGCGGTTAACGCACCGGATTGTGGCTCCGGCACTCGTGGGTTCGATCCCCACCATCCACCCCAATTTTTTTCTTAGTGGGGTGTAGCCAAGCGGTAAGGCATCGGTCTTTGGAATCGACATTCGTAGGTTCGAATCCTGCCACCCCAGCCACTTAAAAATAATAGCTATGAGCCATTAGCTCAGTCGGTAGAGCACCTGACTTTTAATCAGGGTGTCCGGCGTTCGAGTCGCCGATGGCTCACCATATGGCAACCCCTGCTGAATTTTTTCAGCAGGGGTTTCTTGCGTTAGGGGGCTGCCGCAGGCTGTTGGCTCGGCCGGGGCTTTTTCCCTTTGCCCGGAGATCCGCATTTAGTATTGAATAATTTTTTGCTGCGTATTATAATAGATCAAGAGTTTTGAATCATACTTAGGAGGTGCTGCTATGCTGGATTTGAAATTCGTTCGTTCGAATCCGCAGGTCGTAATTGATGCCCTGGCAAAGAGGGGCGGAAAAATATCCCTGGATGGATTTTTGTCTCTGGAGGAGGAACGCCGCTCTATTCTGGGGCAGGTGGAGGAGATGAAATCCAGGCGCAATGCCGCCTCCAAGCAGGTTGGTTTGATGAAGAAAAACGGTGAGGACGCCACGGCTCTGATGGATGAGACCAGGAAGCTTGGGGATGATATCTCCACGCTGGATAAACGCCTGGCAGAAGTGGAAGAGGCTTTAAAGGAACAGCTCCTGAACATTCCCAATATCCCTCACGAATCTGTTCCGGATGGGGTGGATGACGCTGCCAATATCGAGCAGCGCCGCTGGGGAGAGCAGCCTGCCTTTGACTTTGAGGCGAAGAATCACTGGGATCTTGGTACGGATCTGGATATTCTGGATTTCGAGCGTGCCGGAAAATTGGCCGGTGCCCGCTTTACGGTATACAAGGGATTGGGTGCCCGCTTGGAACGCTCACTTATCAATTTTTTCCTGGATCTGCATACCAGTGCGCATGGCTATACGGAGATTTTCCCTCCTTTTATGGCCAATAGCACCACCCTGCAGGGAACCGGGCAGTTGCCCAAGTTTAAGGAGGATATGTTCCATATTGAAGGAACGGATTATTATTTGATCCCTACGGCAGAGGTGCCGGTGACGAACCTTTATTCCGGCGAGATCCTGGAGGGAGCACAGCTGCCGATCTGCTATACTGCTTATACTGCCTGCTTCCGCTCTGAGGCGGGGGCTGCCGGCCGGGATACCCGCGGATTGATCCGTCAGCATCAGTTCAACAAGGTGGAACTGGTGAAATTCGTCAAGCCGGAGGATAGTTACACAGAACTGGAAAAACTGACAGCGGATGCGGAAGATGTTCTGCAGAAGCTGGGTCTGTCCTATCGAGTGGTGGCACTATGCGGCGGTGACCTTGGCTTTTCTTCCGCAAAGACCTTTGACCTGGAAGTGTGGATGCCCGGTTTCAATGGTTACCGGGAGATCTCTTCCTGCTCCAATTTTGAGGATTTCCAGGCGCGGCGCGCCAATATACGCTTCCGTCCCGAAGGCGGAAAGCCGCAGTTCCTGCACACACTGAACGGCTCCGGCCTGGCTGTGGGCCGGACTGTGGCAGCGATCCTGGAGAATTATCAGCAGGCCGATGGAAGCGTGCGGGTCCCGGAAGTTCTGGTTCCCTACATGGGCTGCAGGGAGATTCGATAATTTAAGCAGAAAAGAACCGGCCGGGTGCACGACTGTGCGCTTGGGCCGGTTCTTTTCTGATCCACGTTGTTTTGCCCGGGAGAAGCCCGAATAGCCGCCAGAAGTATGATTGCTTTATATAATGAAGAAAAGCGGTGCAGAAAAAATATGGGATTTTTGGGAGAAAAAAGTTAAAAAAAGGCTTGACTTCGCGGGGATAGCGTGGTAATATAAACAAGCTCGCTCGAGAGCGGTGGT
>JAUMYD010000072.1 GCA_030528765.1 Bacillota bacterium | reverse complement strand
CCTCTGTTGCATACGCAAAACAAAAGCGCAAAGCCCTGAGCTTTGCGCTTTTTTGCCTTGCTCTTCTTCCCCATAAAAACATCTTCCCTGCCCGCTCCACGCATCTTGCAAAAAAGCTCGGTTTTTGTTATCATATCTACAGTAAAATGCAAAGGAACTGTGAATCATGTTTGGACTGGGCACGATCATCAATGTGGCGGCCATCGCTCTGGGCGGGCTTTTTGGCCTCCTCGGCGGGAAATGGCTCACGGAAAAATGTCAGGAAACTTTGATCCGCGGCATGGGGATCTGCGTGATCTTCATCAGCATCGCCGGAGCTATGGAGCAGATGCTGACCGTGGAGGGTGGAAAGCTCATCTCCGGCGGCACCCTGATGCTGGTCATCAGCATCGCGCTGGGCGGTCTCTGCGGGGAACTGCTCCGGCTGGATCAGGCACTGGAACGCTTCGGGATCTGGCTGCGGGACAAAAGCGGGAATCGCTCCGATGGGGGATTCCTGGATGCCTTCATCACAGCCTCCATGACTGTCTGCATCGGCGCTATGGCAGTGGTGGGCGCAGTGGAGGACGGCATCCACGGGGATTACAGCATCCTGATGGCAAAAGCGCTGCTGGACTTTTTCATCATCATGGTCATGGCTTCCTCTCTGGGAAAGGGCTGCCTCTTTTCCGCCGTGCCGGTGGGCATTTTCCAGGGCAGCATCACCATTCTGGCAAAGCTGGTGCAGCCTCTGCTGACCCCCGCCGCCCTGCAAAATCTCTCTCTGGTAGGCTCTGTGCTCATCTTTTGCGTGGGCATGAATCTGATCCGGAAAAACAGCATCCGCCTGGCCAATCTGCTGCCGGCCCTGCTCTTCGCCGTGGCCTTTGCCTTTCTGGGAATTTGAGGGCTGTTGGGAAAATTCTTTGCTCTGATATTGCAGAGATGGCTTTTCGGTGGTAAAATATAAGAATCTTAGGATGCGATACTGGGGTAGTTTTCGAGCCTTTCCCCTGAGAATTGTAATTTAAACACCAAAGGAGTAATACACATGAAAACTCTGTATACCGGCAAAACCAAGGACGTTCTTCTTGATGAAGAAAAGAACATTGTCAGCCTGCTCTTTAAAGACAGCGCAACAGGTGAAAACGGTGTGTTTGACCCTGGCTCCAACAGCGTTGGCGGCAGCGTCGAAGGGAAAGGCAAAATCGGCCTGGCCATCTCCAAATATTTCTTTGAGGTGATGGAAAAGAACGGCATCCCCACCCATTACATCAACGCTGATGTAGAGCAGGGCCTGATGCAGGTTCGCAATCTCACCGTGCCTAAGCTGGAATTCGTGCTCCGCTATTTCACCGCCGGCAGCATGTGCCGCCGCTTCACCCTGCCGGAGGGTATCGTTTTTGATCCGCCCTATGCGGAAGTTACCCTGAAGGATGACATTCAGGGCGATCCCCTCATCAGCGAGCGTCTCTGCCTGATGAAGGGCCTGCTGAAGGAAGGCCAGTATGAGGAAGCTCTGGGCATCCTGATCCAGGTCGGCGAAGTGCTGAAGAAGGAACTGGCTCCCCTGGGCCTGACCCTCATCGATTTCAAGATCGAGATCGGCTATGACGAAAGCGGCAAGATGTTCGTTGCCGATGAGATCACCCCGGATATTTGGCGTGTCCGCGATGAAAACGGCAAGATCCCCAATCAGATCGACTGCGCCAAGATGCTCCTGGAAAAACTGGGTCTGTAATTTCGCATACACACAGGCGGCGGAGAATTCTCTGCCGCCTGTTTTCATCTTCCCGGCGAATGCCACAGCTTTGCAAAGCATTGAACGATCCAATTCCAGACATGGCGGGTGAGATCAAATGAACGGAAAAATGACGCAGGATAAAATGATCCAGGTTTTGGAGCTATTTTCGGCGGTCAAGTATACTGATCTGCTGGTGTCGCAGTTTTTCGATCTGGACAGTGAAAAGAATTTGGATCAAAAGATCAAGGTTTTGAGCAAGCTGAAAAACGGCATCCCCCCGAGTAACATCCCGGACTATTACGATATTCTGGAGCTCTACCCGAGGGATGGGCAACTGTGGGACTGAAAACACTATTCGTTCTGTGGCTTTTTTGCAGCGAAAGACGAACAAGCGGACTGATCTTCATCAGCCCGCTTGATTTTTTATTTTGCTGCAGCCACTCCGGCTACTCCTCCCGAAGAGAGGCATCCGGAAGCCTGAACCCTGGAAGGGGTCTCCCCTGCCGCCTGCTTTTTCTTCGCTCGCCAAAGCCCCCTTGCCTAGGCCAGCCGATCGATGTATTCTGTGACATAGCCGGCCTGTGCCTCCAGCTCCGGAAAAAGTCTGCCTTTATGAAAGCCGATCTCCTCCAATTCCCGCAGGAGCCTCTGCTTTTGTCCCGCCGGGATCAAAATACTGCGGCTTGCCGGCCACAGCTCAGCGATATTCTGATAGCTTTGCTTCACAAAAAGCAAGCCATCCCTGTTTTCCTCCCGGATCTCCATCCCGGCGATGATGAAGACACCCTCCTGACTTTTGATCCGTCCGTTGCTGAAATGCGGATAAAGCCCCAATGGGGAGCAGAGGATCTTCCGGATGGACTGCTCTTCATAGAAGGATTCCACGCCTCGCGGCGGGTATTGGGAGAACTCCCGCTTTAGCTCATCGATCATGCTTGCCGGTGCAAAGGGCAGCCGGCTGAACTCAAAGATGTATTTCATCACGATCGAAACCCAGACAAAATCCTGATGGTACAGGGGAAAGGCATGCAGCTCATAGACCACGCCATCTGCGTCCTGCTCTGAGCAGCAGGCAAAATACAGCGCCACCAGAGCATTGCAGGTGAAATCAAGCAGGCGGGTGGGCAGCCCATAGTGCTGCATTTTGATCAGCTTTTCGATCCTGCTCATGGAGGCAAAAGCCTCCGGCTGCAGACGCTCCAGCTCGCGAATGTAATTGCCTTCCCGCTCAAAGCGCCCACAGCGATAAACTGCAGGCTCGATGCACCAGCTCTGCTTCGCCTGCCCCCGGTAGATCGGTTTATAGTTAGTGGTCCTGCTGTGAAACTGCGTCCCCCGCTTCTCTGCGATGCATGTCAGGTATTCTGCCAAGGAAGAAATCAGCAGATTGTCCTCTTTCTCCATTTCCGAGACTCCTTCCTTATTTCCCGGCCTCCTCCCAAAGCTCCGGCTTCAGGGGGTAGCTGCCGAAGATCCGCGCCGCATCCATCAGCGCCTGCATATTGGCCACACTGCAGCCTAAAGGTGCGGGGCCGTCTGCAGCAAGGATGAAGCCCCGCGGGGAATCATGACCCTGACGAATGCAGGATCGGGCAGCGCGCAGCACATCCAGCGGGCTTCCCGCCCCCAGAACGGCAGCAGCAGATACATTGCCCAGCAGGCACATATGCTCGCCCAGAATACCCACAGCAGTATCCATATCCTCATCGCCGTTCGGGCCAAAGCAGCTGATCCCCAGCTGCTTCACAGACCACCACAGGCCATTGCTGCGGCCGTAGATCTGCAGGGAACAGCTGCTGCCCCGGCTTCTGAGATAATCCACGTTTTTCCGCAGGTACGGCATGGAAAACTCCCGGTACTGCTCCAGGCTGATGAAATCCAGAGAACTCAGGGGATCCAGAAAATGAACGCCCAGTTCCAGATCCAAAAGCCGCTGCATATAGCTTTCATTATTCTCCGTGATGCAGTCCAGCAGCTGCTTCAGCTCCTTCGGCTGCTCCGCAAGAGCAGTGAGCAGGTTCGCCTGCCCCAAAAGCCCGGCCGCCACCGTGAAGGGCGCAGCCAGGCTGCCCACCAAAGTCACCTTGTCAGCCAGCTTCTGCTTAAGCAGGGACAGGGCCTCCAGCAGGATGGGCAAACGGCCATCCCGCTCCACATCCACCGGGCGTACAGAAGCCAGCACCTCCTTCGGCGCAGTCTGCTTCAGGGCGAGCGGATAACTATGCCGGTATTCCAGCTCCGCTCCCATGGCCTCTGCCATAGCCAGGGAGCCGGTGGAGACTGTCAGGCAGTCCGGATGAAAGCGGGTGAAAAGAAAATCCTGCAGCTGGCAGATTTTTTCCGGGCAAAGATTGTATTCCGCAATGGAAAAGCCCAGCAGCGGCGCTGCGGCCTCATCCAGCTCCAGGCAGCAGGGGATTCGGTCGATCTCCTTTCCCTGCGCAAAAAGCTGCATACGCTCTTTAGGGCTTAGCTGGTCTTTTGTTATTTCCAGGCCGTTCAGGTAGGCATCAATGATATCTCGCATCAAAATTTCCCCTTTCCTTGCTTCTGGGCGAAGCGCTCTCCGGCGCCACTCTTCGCAGCCGGCAGCGATCGGCGCTCCGCGAAAGGCAGCCGCCTAGCCGATCTTCTCCAGATAGGCGCTGGTCATACCCTTGCTCATAGCAGCCACCACGGAATTCAGGCTGCTTTCAATGAATCTGCTTGGATTTCGGCTGGCCAGGAAATCGTTGCTCTTCAGCGTTGCGTGGTAATAGGGGATCCCATCCTCCTCCACGCAGCTGATGATACCGGCTTCCAGCAGCTGATCTATGTACTGCTGAAATTCCAGGGGACTGATCCGGTACAGCTCCGGCAGCACAGCACGCCGGGCCACGCAGGCGCGGACAATGCTCTTATAGATCCCATCCGCTGTTTTGGCCCGGGCCATGGTGTAGGGCGGCCTGGCCAGCTCCGGAAGGATATATTCTCCACTTTCCGGATCCAGGCGTGCGCCCTTAATGTATCCTTGGGCGATCCATTTCAGGACCTGCGACTCCCGCGAAATATCGAAACGCTGCATGAATTCTTTTATCGTCATTTTTATCTCCTGTTTTTCGGCAGATTTATTCCAGGCGCTGGCAGCGCAGGGTCACACGGCTGCTCCCCCCAAGGGAGCAGGTGAAAAGGCTCAGATCCCAATCCCCGCTTTCCATCAGCTCCACATCACCGGCCTGCAAAATTTCCAGCCCGGAGACTTCGTAGGAAAAGCGATTCCCATCGATATCAGTGAAAAAGACTGCCTCCCCCAAGCAAAGCTGCTTCAGCCCTCCAAAGTGGGCCCCGTAATTATGGGCAGCAATGATCAGATCATCCAGATAGGCAGAGCCGCTGTAGCGGCAAGGGCTGCTTTTCAGAGCCTCATAGCTCCACTGGCTTCGGATGGGCAGTTCCAGCCCCAGGCTGGGAATTTCCAAAGTGCCGATATACTCCGCCCCGTCGATCTCCAGAAGGGGCATCTCCATATTGGGGTTCAACTGGTAATCCGGCGGGGTCGGGTCGGTGGGTGCCAGCGGATCCGCATCCTCCCCCGGCACAGTGCTGCGGCTCTGCAGCTCTTCCAGTAGGAGCTGGCTGTTCAGCTCCGCCTGCCTGGCCTCCCGGCAATTATGCATGATAAGGAAAAGGGCTGCTACAATCAGCAACAGCCCCAGAACAAACAGAAAAGATGCGCTTTTATTCTTCATTCGCAATACTCCGGCGACGCAAAATACCCAGAAGCATCAGCACCAGCCCGGCCACAAGGAGCAGGGGAACCGGCCACCAAAGCTGCCCAGTCTGCGGCAGACCGGGAGGGCTTGGGGGGCCCGGAGGCTCCGGATCACCGGGAACCGGGGGGTCCTCAGGAGGGATCGGGGGATCCTCAGGAGGAACCGGCGGGATCGGCGGCCGACAGGAGTTCCGGATCACAAAGCTCCGGCCCTCCCGGCTTATGCTGGCAGAGTAGCCATCCGGCACATCTTCCGCCACGGTCCAGTCGTAGGCATCACTCAGATCTTCCCAGGTATGGCGCCAATTATTCTCCGCATTCAGGAAAACCGTATCGTAAACCTCTCCATCCTGCAGCAGGTAGACCTTCAGCTCCCGGGGGCGCTGGTCTTCACAGCCTTCGTCCTCCCAGATCTTCAGCACCTTCAGATCCTGCAGCTCCGGTGTATCCTGGGGGCGGGCATCATACTTGACCATCAGGCTGACACTATATTCCCAGCAATCCTCCGTTTCATTCAGGGAGGGAAGACAAATCAACACCGGCTCCGGGCTATAGATCCAACCATTCTGGATATGCCGCTGCCCGCAGAGGAGGTAGAGACCGGGCTCCAGCTCCTTCTGGGAATTCGGGAAGTGCAGCAGGCCCCGGCTATCGGTTTTCCCTGCATCCAGAGCTTCCAATTCATCGCGCTGCACAAAGGCAGCCAAAGTAAAGGCCAGTTCCTTCCAGGCAGAAGAATCCAGACCGTTCAGTTCCACCGGATATTCGGCAAAATCTCCGGTGGCCGTAAACTGCTGGCCGGCAGACATTTCTGCTACATAGTAAAGCTGAAATTCTGCGCCGACAATGGCCTCTTCCCCGGCCTGATAGGAAATTTCCAGATGCAGGGGCTGGCTGGCTGGGAAGCTCTCCGCGGCAAGCGAGGTGCAGGGAAGCAACAGCAGCAGCAGAAAAAGACTTATGAGAATTCCGCCGATCCGTTTATGCACGGTTCCCATGGGCGGCACCTCCATGATGTTTTCTCTTTTTCGGGAAGCAAAGGATGATGAACAGCAGCAAAAGCATTGGCAAGGCCAATACGGGTGCCACGATGACCGGCTCGATCAAAATGGCTTCAGAGGTAACTCTGGCTGCGGCCTTCGTCTCTATGGTCTCGACCCGGTGTCCCCGCACCAAAAGGCGGTGGGTATTCTTGCCATAGGGGGTGCAGGTCACCAGTGTGCAGTAATCCTTCCCATCAAAAATTCGCAGGGAACTGGTCTCCTGGGGCTCCACGATGAGGATCTGATCCACCTCATAGGTCAGAACCTTATCCAGGACCTGAAGCATGAAAAGATCCCCTTCCACAAGGCGGTCAAGGTCGGTAAAAAGCTTCGCGCTGGGCAGACCCCTGTGGCCGGAAAGAACGCAATGGGTGCCGGGGCCGCCCGTAGGCAGGCTGGACCATTCCAAATGACCGACAGCGATCTGCAAAACGCTCTCCTCCGTTCCGTGGTAAAGCGGCAGGGAGCAATTGATGCTGGGGATCTCCACATAGCCCATAACCCCATAACCGGAGGGATCCAGGAGGCTTTTGTATTCTGCCATCTGCTCTTCGCTCAGCATATAGCTGCTGCTGCGATCCAGCAGGGAGCTGTTATAGGCCTCCGCGGCCGACCAGAGATCACTGTATTGTTCCTCATCCAGCTGGGAAACATTCTCCGCATAATTGGCGATTGCCTGAGATTGATGAAAGGAATTCCAGTAATCGCTGACAGAGGGATACAGCAGCAAGGACAGCCCTGCAAGAAGGATTATGACTAAAATTATATTTATAGCATTGCTTTTCTTCATGCAGGGTTCTCCTTACCACTGTAGGCCGGGGAAAATCCCCGGCCTGCAATGATTGACTTGTTCCGTAAGTTTAAACCCGGTTTTAGCCTTCAGAGCTCATGCGTTTTTTGGTAATGAGCAGAACTGCAGCGGCCAGGACCAGCGCACCACCCAGGACATAGAACAACGTGGTGCCGGCACCGCCGGTAGAGGGCAGGATCGTGCCGCTCTTATTCTCAATTTTGATGGTATTGTCAGCCAGGACTTCATCCCGGTTATCGGTGACAGTGCCATCGCTCTTGATGACGATCTTCACAGGCTCGGTGAGGATATTGTAGCCATCGGGAGCCTGGGTTTCTTTCAGGTAATAGACGCCGGAATCCAGGCCGGAGACTTTGATGTTGCCGTTTTCATCAGAAACCAGATTGGTAGCTTCGGTTTCCACTCTGGTCCAATGGGAGAAACGACCATTCACGCCGAATACAGCATATTCTTTCCCGGTATACAGCTGACCGGAAATGGTCTCGCTGTATTCACGGAAAACGTAGAAAGCTGCATCAGCCAAAAATTCTTCGATGAAGCAGTTATCATCCGGGCAAAGGTAAGTGGTGAACTTTTTGATATTGAAATCCCAAACATAAGTACGGGTGATGTCTTTTTCCGTAGATGTGGTGGGGAATTCGCCGTAGCTCACCCAGGTTTCATTGGGGTTACCTTCATCGCGGATCACTGCATCGGAATTAACGGTTGCAGTGTAGTAAACGATGATCTCATCATTTTCAACAAGGCTTGCGCAGAAGCTGTCGCTGAAAATAACTTCGAAGGTGCAGTCATGGCTCAGGTTCTGATCACGGACAGTGTAGGCATCGGTGGGAACGGGTTTGCCGTTCAGAGTGACCCCAGTGACTTCCTTGAAGGTAAGGCCATACATTTTATCGTGCATGACATATTTTTCTGCGCCAGCGCCGGCGGTGATGGTGTTTTTGAATTCCACCAGTTCGCCCAGCTCAGCATCATTTCTTTCACCAAAGACCGCAGTGGAATCTTCCTTGACTTCCTTCCCAACATCGGTACCATCATTCTTTTCGAAAATGTTTGCGTCAGGATTGGTGGTATCGAGGATGCACAGGGAGCCCAGGCTGGAATCGACCAGATAATAGCCCAGGGGAACATCCTGCAGAACAGCAGTGCTCTGGCCTTCAGCGATGGGGCCAACAGTGCTGTCAGGCAGAATGCTGTTTGCTTTTGCGAAGGCAAGAGCTGCGCTGGCAAAAGCAGCATAGGCCTTATCGGTCTTTTCACCGGTCCAGGTAATATAACCCTGGGCGTCGGCGCTTACATAAGCAGAGCCAACGCCTTGAACAAAGGAATACCAAGGGCTATTACTGCTGACTTTATAAGCGTAAGCACCGCTTTCAGCATTGTAACTTTCGAGTTCAAACATACGGTATACGCGGTATACCTGACC
>JAUMYD010000209.1 GCA_030528765.1 Bacillota bacterium | reverse complement strand
TGGTGCGCCTGGAAAACTCCACCACCTGGAACTATAATCAGCTGGTGGATGGGGAATTCGACCTGCTGTTGGCCTATGAGCCTTCTCAGGAGGCCATAGATTACGCTGCGGAAAAGGGCTTCGAATGGGAGATACAGCCCATCGGCCGGGATGCCCTGGTTTTTATTGCCAATATCGAGAACCCGGTGCAGGAGCTGAGCAGTCAGCAGATCACAGATATCTACACAGGAAAGATCACGGATTGGTCAGCGCTGGGCGGCAATACCGCTGCCATCATTCCTTATCAGCGGAATCGGGACAGCGGCAGCCAGACTTTGTTCGATCTGTTCTTCCCGCTGGGTGAGGAATTGATGGAGCCCCCCTCTGAGCAGGTTGTCGGCTCTATGATCGGCCTGCTGGAGGTGATCGCGGATTATGACAACAGTGTGGATGCCCTGGGCTATACGGTTTATTATTACCTGAGCAATATGGAAACGGACAAGCTTTCCCGCAGTCAGGTGCTGGCCGTGGATGGGGTGGAAGCCACCAATGAAAGCATCGCTTCCGGGGAATATCCTTATACCAATGATTTTTATGTGGTGATCCCGGCTGATCTGCCGGAGGATGCCCCGGCGCGCGTCCTGTTTAACTGGATCTGCTCGGATCAGGTAAAGGAATTGGGTGAAAACGAAAATTATGTCATGCTCTAAGGAAAAAGTGCAGCTGGAGATTTCCGGTTGGGCCGGTGATGGCTGCGGGGCAGCTCGCCTGCCGGATGGAAAGGCTGTTTTTGTCTCCCGGGCTATGCCCGGGGAGAAGGTGCTTGCAACAGTAACAAAAGAAAAGAAAAGCTGCGCCTGGGCCCGGCTGGAAGAGCTGATTCAGCCTGCTGCCGGGAGGGTTTCTCCGGCCTGTCCGCATTACGCCGGCTGCGGCGGCTGCGTTTTGCAGCATATGGATTACCAAACACAGCTGGAATATAAGCGGGATCAGGTAGCCCAGGCTTTGCGGGGCATTGGGAAGCTGGATGTGGAGGTTCTCCCTGTTTTGCCTGCAGAATCCCCCTGGGGCTATCGGAACCGGGTGGTCTTTCATGTGCAGCAGGAACCAGAGCTGCGTTTTGGGCTGTATCAGGAGAAGAGCCGCCGTTTATCTCCGCCGGATTGCCCGCTCCTGCGGCAGCCCTTGCGGGAACTGGCAGAGAAGCTCGCCCGGTTTCTCCCCTTACATGCCAGCTGCTTGAAGGGTCTGCGGGAGTTGGCTTTGCGCTGTGATCACAGTGGGGATAAGCTCTTGCTGAGCTTTGTAGCGGATCATCCGCTGAAAGCGCTGGAAGCCCTGGCTGCGGAGCTGGCAGAGGAAGAGCCTCGGCTGGTCTCCATCTGGGAAAACAGCGGCTCGCCGGTCTACAGCGTCTATGGCGAGGATTGGCGGCATCTGTGGGGAGAAGAATATTTGCTGGATCAGCTGGCCGGCGTGGAGCTGGAATTGTCTCCCGCTGCCTTTTTACAGGTAAACCATGGGCAGGCAGAGCGATTGTATGCACAGGTGCGCCGGTTCTTAGGCGAACTCCGGGGGAAACGCTTGCTGGATGTATATTGTGGAGTAGGCAGCATCGGCCTCGCTTTCTGTGGTGAGCTGGGACAGCTCATTGGCGTGGAAAGCTATGCCCCCTCTGTAGCGGCTGCCAAACGAAATGCAGAGCGCAATGGCTTCGAAGACTGTCGTTTTTTCTGTGGCCCAGCGGAGCAGGTGCTTCCGGAATTATTGAAGCAGGGGCTACGTGTGGATAAGCTGGTTCTGGATCCTCCCCGGGCCGGCTGCGAAAGGGCAGCGTTGGCTGCCATCGCAGATATGGTGCCTGAAAGCTTGGTTTATGTTTCCTGTGATCCGGCGACCCTGGCCCGGGATCTGGCCATTCTGGTGGAGGGAGGCTACGAAGTGCAGGCTGTGCAGCCGGTGGATCTTTTTCCGCAAACATCACATGTTGAGACGGTATGTTTATTGTCCAAACTTAATGCGAAGCAACATATCGAGATAAACTTGGATATGGACGAGCTGGATTTGACCGATGCGG
>JAUMYD010000208.1 GCA_030528765.1 Bacillota bacterium | reverse complement strand
GATGCCCCAGACCTTTGAGCATTTGAATATTATCCACTTGCTGGATATTGATAAGGGTGTGGTCGTCATCACGAAAAGCGACCTGGTGGATGAAGAGTGGCTGGAGCTGATCCGGGAGCAAGTAGAGGAGCTTATTGCCGAAACCAGCCTGAAAGATGCCCCCATCGTGGCCTGCTCCGCGCTGAGCGGAGAGGGGATTCCTGCACTGCGAAAGGCATTGGAAGAAGTAGCGGCGCAGGTGAAGCCTAAGGCGGCCTCCGGGCATTGCCGCCTGCCGGTGGATCGGGTCTTCAGTAAATCGGGCTTTGGCACTGTGGTCACCGGCACACTTTGGTCAGGCAAACTGAAAACAGGTGATACGGTGCAGATTTGGCCTCATGGCAGGGAGGCGCGCATTCGCAGCCTGCAGGTGCATGGGCAATCCGTCCAGGAATCCCTGGCCGGGCAGCGGACTGCAGTGAACCTTTCCGGCGTGGATCTGGAGGAAACGCCCCGAGGTGCATGGCTGGCTGCCCCTGGTTTGCTGCGGGAAAGCTATCGTCTGGATGTTTCTTTGCGCCTTCTGGTCGATGCAAAACCCCTTGCGCAGCGCTGCCGTGTCCGATTGCACCATGGAACTGCGGAGGCGCTGGCCCGGGTGGCCTTGCTGGATCGGGAAGAGCTTCTCCCCGGGGAGAGCTGCTATTGCCAGCTGGTTCTGGAAACACCGCTGCCGCCCCTGCGTGGGGATAAGCTGATCCTGCGCAGCTATTCCCCGATGTATACCATTGGTGGCGCCACTGTTCTGGATGCCAATCCGCCCCGGCATAAGCGTTACCGTGAGGATGTTTTGGCCGCAATGGAGATGAAATCTCAGGCGGATACGGCTTCTTCGCTGCTGGATGTTCTGGCGGCAGAAAAAGCGCCTCTGAACCTGAAGGCCTGGGCAAAGGCTGCACAGGTCCCGGTGGAAGAGTTGCACCTGATCGTGGAAGAATTGCTTAAAGAGGAACGGCTGATCGTTCTTTCCATTGATGGAGAGGATTTTTTCCTGCCTCCGGAAAAGGGGGATGAGTTAATGGAGGCCGTGCTGCGTTCTGCCAATCGTTATCATGAGAAGTATCCTTTGCGGGCAGGCCTGCCTTTGGCGGAACTGCGCTCCCGCTTCTGTGAAAAATTCAGCCAGAAGCAGGTGAACGCTCTGGTCAATCTTTGGGCTGAGAAAGGGGCCCTGCGGCAGGATTCTGCTGCTGTGGCCTGCCCCGGCTTTCAGGCCAGGCCCAGTGTGGAGCAGCAAAAATCTCTGGATCATTTGTGCGCGGAATACGAAGCCCATCTTTTTGATCCACCAGAGTGGACAGAGCTCGTTTCCTCTCTTCGTATCCCCGCAGCAGAAGCATCGGAGCTGCTACAATGGTTGAGCGAGAAGGGAAAAGTGAAAAAGATCGGGGATCTGGTGTTCAGTGCGCAGTCCATGGCTGAGGCGGAGAGCCGACTGCGGAAGATTTCTTCAGCGGATGGCTTTACGCTGGCAGAGGCCAGGGATGCTCTGGGAAGCAGCCGAAAATATGTGCTGCCCCTGCTGGAAGCTATGGATATGGCCCGCATCACCCAGCGTCTGGGGGATAAACGGGTCTTTGCGGATTAAATTTATTTTGCCCTGCGTTTGCTGCTGTCTCTTCCTTTGTCAAAGGCAGGGCGATTCGTTGCATGAAAAGAAGGTGCAAAAAGTTTTTCAAAAAAAGGAAAAAGGCTTTGCCCCTAGAATATAAAATAAGATTCAGCTTTTTTGCTATGGGGGCGGATTTGGCCTGGTGGCTGACCCGGACTTCAAATCCGGCCGTGAGGCGGCGATCCCGTCTCAGGTGTGTTCGATTCGCACACGTCCCCGCCAAGGCGCAAACAAAAAATGAACTCAAAAGCAAGAGTTCATTTTTTGTTTGGCACCTGAAAAGGCATATATTTTTTGGTGATCACTTCCCTGCACACTAAAATATATCTATCAGAAGCTTATATAGCTATAAATTTTTTTGATATTTCTATTAAAATATTTACAGAAGCAAAGTTTTATGGTAAGATAAGCACGAGTGGAAAAGAATAATATAGCGGGA
>JAUMYD010000071.1 GCA_030528765.1 Bacillota bacterium | reverse complement strand
AGAGCTGGACAAGAGCCGGGATGAAAGCTCTCAGCACGAGATAAAGGGGATGAGGGAGAACGAGGATTCGGAGAATGATCCCCTTCAGACTGGCTTCATCCTCTCTAATGCACCGAGTATCGAAAATCCCTCTGTGCAGCCGATCCATATCAGCAAGCCGGAAGCTCCCCGTTTCCTGTTCTTTAAGCGTGTTATCAACGCCATTTTTGGCGCCTATGGTAAGGAACTCAGAAGCTACGATAAAGAAATGGAACGCTACAATGACTATGTGAACATGGATATCATCAGAGGGGCTGAAGAGCAGCCCTTGCGCATGGAAATGGGTAATGCGGAGGTTCCCAACAGCATCCGGGAGGGCAGCTCCACATCCCGCGAGAGAAATATCCGAATGCTGGAGGACACACTGTCGAATTTTCAATCCTTCTACCCTGAGCACAGAAATAATAACCGCTTCGAAGGATTTTCGGAAGCAGCTGAGTCCATCGATGCGCACTATAAAATTGGCTTGGAAATGCGCCTGCGCAGCATAAGCATCCTGAAGAATGGCGACTATGAGCTCGCGGGCATGCGCTTTTTCGAGGAAGCACTGAGCCATGTTATGCTGGGTGAAATGATTTCCCGCAGCGTGAATCAGGATAGAGATGAATTTTTTACGTCAGTCCAGTCTGGCTCGGTGGATCTGGAGCAGTGCAGGCAGCAGCTGCTGGATACCCCTGCAGCCAGAGAAATCCTGGCGCAGGGCGCGGAAGGACTGGGGCGCGTCATGGTCAACAGTGTTCACCTGAACAAACTGGTGGATAAAGCCATTCTCCAGGCTAACGGTGCCAGGCTGAGGGGAAATGAGAGCAGAGAAGATCTGGTGAATAGTCGCAGTATGAGCAATGGGAATCAGAGGAAAAACGACGAGAGCATGCTCATCCACTAATCTGAATCCCGGCGCAGGAAAACGACAGATAAAGCCCCTGCCGGACGGCAGGGATGCGCATAAAACAGCTACAGGGACGGCAATATAATTTGCTGTCCCTGTTTTTGTATAGATAAAGCAGGATACGAAGGCGCTGCCCCCTTCGTCGGGGGAGCTGGGGGGCGCAGTAAGGAGGGGGAGAGCCGGACAGCAGCAGAGCCCTCTCCCCCGGCTTTGTCGGCGGCAGCCTCAGCGGGAGAGCAGCAAAACGGAGGCCCCAGCTTCCCCGCAGCGGGGAAAGAAATTTTTTTGTCCGTCAGTAGGTGAATTTTCATGCTGATAAATTGCATATATAATCAGGAGACCTTTTCGGAAAAAAGCGCGGGCGTTCTGTTCCTCCCTGGCTGTGCAGCAGAAAACTTTTCGCCGGGCATCGCCTTTGCTCGGGAAATTTTTTGTTTTCTCCCTTCGGAGAAAGATGTTTTTCGCTTTGAACAGGCTTTTTCCGGGAAGGAGAATTCCTTCTGGAAAAAGTTCACACATTGTTCTGCTTCGAAATAGAACACGTTCTGGTTAAATTTTTATCCATTTTATATCGGCAGAGTTTACTGATAAGTTATATTGACGCTTTGCGCTGTGTGCAGTATAATATTTTGTGAAGTATTCGTGAAGAATTCTTCTTTAAAAAAACACAAAAGCTGGGAGGCGGAAAAATGTTGAAAAAATTGCTCACAAAACGGATCTCTATCCCCCTTTTGCTGGGGCTGATCCTGGTGCTGGCCTTCAGCCAGATGGCCTTCGCCGCAGAGGAGGAGTCCGATTGGGCTGCCATGTATGAAGAAGAATGGCGGGCCATGGGCCTGGATGAGGCCCCCGCGCTCATGCCGCCCCCTGCCGGGCAGCAGTTCGAATACGCCCTCATCACCCCGGCCACCAAGGATGTCCCCGATTCGGAGGCCTTCGTCATCGTGCTGATGGGCGACGGCTTCACTGAGGAGGATATGGCGAAATGGCATTATTACTGCCAGTATTACGCCAGAAACCTGACGAAATACGTGCCCTTCAATGAGTTCGAGGATATCATCAAGATGTACCGCATCGACGTGATCTCCGAGGATAGCGGCGTCACCCGCTCTGATAGCCCGGATGGCCGCAATATGAGCGATGACCCGAAGAATACCTTCTTCGGCGGCTATCTCTGGAGCCAGAACATGGCCCGTCTGGGCGGCGCCAATACCCGCCTGGGCATCGAGCTGGCCAATGCCTATGTACCGGACAATCTGAACGCGGGCAAGACCATGTTCCTGAATACCTCTGTCTACGGTGGCTCCGGCGGCACCTTGGCTTATGCCACCCTGCACTGGGCCTTCCTGGATGTGGCCATCCATGAGATGACCCACAGCAGCGCCCTGCTGCCGGATGAATACCTCTATTCCGGCACCGCACAGGTCACCAGCGCCAAGGAAAATATGTATAACGAATTCAATACCGTCCACCGGGATTGGATCGATGATCCGGAATGGCAGGAATGGAGCCCCTGGGTCCGCTTCCTGGGCAAAGACGGCATCACCTTTGATCCCTGGCTGGAAGGTCTCTCCACCAGCCCGGATTACGGCAATATGTTCCGCCCCTCCTGCGATTGCAAGATGCGCTATGTGGGCGCGAATCTGGTCTGGGAGCAGACGGGCAAGGATGAATTCCCCTTCTGCGCGCTCTGCCTGGAAAAATGGCGGGATCGCCTCTGCATCATGTCCAATGCACCGGTGCTGCATTTCCAGCCCTATAATGATCAGTTCTATGACAGCGAGCCTGTCACGCTGGATAACAAGCATTTCATCGTCCGCCTGCCGGAGGAATCCGGAAAGGCTGATCTCTGCGTCCGTACCTACGGCGAGCAGGTGGGCACCGAGCCGGTGAACGGCCTCAGCGGCTCCCTGAAAATGACGGTCTATGATAAGTTCGGGAAAGCCCTCTACAGCAATGTGCCTGTGGATACCCCCCTGGATCTGAAAGCCGGTACCTATCGGGTGGAAGCCAGCTTCAGCGGCAGCTACCTGGGCACGAAATATGATCTGGAGCTGCGCAGCCAGGAAAATACCTTCCAGGTGAAGCCCCAGACCATCATCACCAGGGTGGGCAAATACGCTGAGCCCTGGAATTCCGAAGATAAGATGGATACCCTGAGCCGCCCCTGGATCGAAGATACCCCCGTCACCCTGCCGGAGCTGGGCATCGATGTCTCCCGCGTGGGCGGCACGAACCAGAGCCAGTTCGAGATCAGCTATAGCTGGCATGTCCGCAATTTCGACGGCAGTGCAGGCACCCAGCTGGGTGAGACCGGCATCTATCCCGATCAGCCGGCAGATGGCCCCTCCGCTGTTGGTCAGTATATCCTGGCCGTCCACAGCAAGGCCAAAGCCGGCGCCCCGGCAGCCCTTGCCGATTATAATGTGACCAATGAATTCCCCTTTGAGATCGAGACCCCCTATCACACTGCCGACCATTACCCGGTGAACGGCGGCGTTTATTCCCATGAATTGGTCAGCAACGATTTCCGCGGCATCACCATTCTGGGCGAAGGCTTTACCGAGGAAGAACAGGATGAGTTTGAGGCAGCGGCAGAGGCCTTCATCACCAAATTCCTGGATACCGACCCGGTGAAACGTGTCTCCGAACGCTTCTGCTTCTTCATTGAGAACTCCATGTCTGCCAGCTCCGGCATTACCAAGGAGAACGGCGAGCAGAAGGATACCTATTACGGCTTCCAGCTGAATGAAGACGGCAGCATCGGCACCTACAGAACGGACAGCCCCATGGATGTCATCCTCTTCCAGGAGGTCTGGCGCCGGGATACCAATATGAAGACCTGGGCCCAGTGGGGCGCCACCGTTGTCCTGCTGAATGAGGATGAGGAGCAGGCAA
This sequence comes from Bacillota bacterium, assembly GCA_030528765.1. Lineage (GTDB taxonomy): Bacteria > Bacillota > Dehalobacteriia > UBA4068 > UBA4068 > RGIG3155. Next base: position 5,122 of record JAUMYD010000071.1, on the reverse strand, counting down.
ACCTCAACTGGCGGCATCCGGAAAGCAACCGCTCCGTCCACCTCTCCACCATCGCAGATGCGGATTACAGCCGCCTGGTGGAAAGCCTGGTCACCCAGTTTGCCCATGTCCGCTCCAACCGGGACGAGGATCTGCTGGATACCTACCGCTGGATGGAAGGCCCCGAGCAGAACGCCAGCTTCGAAGAGACCATGGAACGCCTGATCGAAAGCTGCTACAGCCATGAGATGTACGGCCGCGGCGTGCTGAATCTGCCCCGCCCGGTCATCGTCAGCGATGCAGCCACCAAGCTTTATATCACCGATGGGGAAACCGTCCTGAACTGGGATGTCCCCGAAAGCTTCAAGGCCTATTCCTACGGCCATGAGCTGCAGATCAATACCACGGAAGCAGATACCTTCACCATCCGCTATTACACGGACAATGGCCACCGCGTGGGCGAGCTGCTGCCGGAGGCCCCTGTTGCTCCCGGTGCCTACTGGGCAGAAGCCGACCTGCCCACCGGCCCCAAATTCTATCTGAACACCGAAACCGACCGCTATGGCTTCACCTATGAAGCAGGCCAGCCCCTGCAGGGCAGAAACGGCGAAGGCACCTCTGATTCCGCCCGGGTCCGTGGCTTCGTCCGCTTTGAGATCGCGCAGGAGCTGGAGCTGAAGTTCCACAGCAATAACGGCAGAGATGAATTTGTCACCATGCAGGCCCTGAGCGGCCAGCCCTATGGCCAGCTGCCCAATCAGCCCTTCCACCGCGGTTATAAATTCCTGGGCTGGAACACCGAAAAGGATGGCAGCGGTGAGATGATCAGCGAGGAAAGCCTGGTCTCCCTGGATACGCTGGATCTTTATGCTACCTGGCGTGAACGCAGCACCGGCGGCACCGGTGCCATCGCTGCCGATGAGAAGGAAGAAGCGGATGTTCCCAGCCCCGAGCGGGAGCTGCCCTTCCTGGATGTGAACCCCACGGATTGGTTCTATGCCGATGTGCTGCAGGCCTGGAAGGATGGTCTGATCAACGGCATGACGGCCACCAGCTTCGAGCCCAACGGCCAGCTGAGCCTGGCACAGGCCATCAAGCTGGCAGCTGTGATGCACCAGAGCAGCACCGGCACGAAGATCCTCCTGGCCAACGGCAGCCCCATGTGGTACAGCTCCTATGTGGATTACGCCATTGCCAATGGCATCATCAAAGAAGGCCAGTTCACGGATTATGAACGTGCAGCCACCCGCCGGGAATTCGCCGCCATCTTTGCGGCAGCCCTGCCTGCGGATAAATATGCTGCCATCAATGAGATCGCCGATGGCAGGATCCCGGATGTGAAGGAAGCCGATCTCTACGGCGCCGAGATCTACAAGCTTTATCGCGCCGGCATTCTCAGCGGTAATGATGCAGCAGGCACCTTCGCGCCGGAAAGCAATATCAAACGCAGCGAAGTTTCCGCCATCGTCAACCGTATGATGCATGCGGAAGCCCGCAAGAGCCTGAAGCTTTAAGCAGAGCAGCAGGAAAAAGAAAGCTTCTCCTCCTCTGCTGACAAGAGAAGATCAGAAGAAACAGCCCGATCCTTTCGGGCTGTTTCTTTTTGGGCGCGGGTGGGCTGCAGCCCGGCTCTTCCCCCGGGGAACAATCAGCGGAGCGGGATTTGTCGGTATTTTGCCCTCTTTCCCCGCTGCGCCCGGCTGCCTCTCCCAAAGGAGAGATAAGATTTTGCTCCCCCGTCACAGGAAGAGGGGCCACAAGGCAGCTTATTGCCCGCCTTTTCTGTTTTATGATGCGCAGCTTTCGGGCGCGGGCGAGGCCCCTGCTTGTAAACGGCAACGGTCTTTGCTATAATAAAAAGGCTATACTGCCCTTTGCGGCGCTTCAAAATCCCAGAAAAAAGGAGAATGCTGAAAATGAAATTTTACCTGATAAACGGAAGCTTCAGGCCGGATATGCCCCAGGGGCCGGCCTTCAAGGAAGCCCTGGAAGCCCACCATGCCTACTGGGCACCCTATATGCAGAAGGGTGAGGTGCTTGTCAGCGGGCCGAAGGTCGGCGGTGCCGGTCTGCTGCTGCTGAAATGTGAGGATGATGCGGATGTGCAGGCCATTATGGATGCGGATCCCTTCGTTTCCGGCGGGGTGGCGGAATTTGTGGCCATGGAGTTCAATCCCTTTTATGCCCATCCCGATGCAGCAGCGTTTTTCGGGAAATAAGCGCTGCTGTTTCGCTCTTGCCTGACCCTGCCCCCCCTGCTCCGCAGAGGGGGCTTTTTGTGTCTACCCCCCCCCCCGCCCTGGGGGATGTGCACCGGCCTATTGCAAAACGGCAGGGCATTTGATACAATTTTTAACATACGGAAAAAGACAGCGCAGTGCTGCTTCTGCACAGAGCGGCTGCCGGGAAAAGAAGCCCGGCTCTATGTAGCCTTCCGCTTCAGCCGCTGCTGAAGGGGAAGGCCGCTGCAGTGTCTGCCTAGGCCCGGCGCTGCTCCTTCCGATCCCGGAAGGTCTTGCAGGCAGTTTCCGAAGCATGCTTCACATCCTGGCAGCCGCAGGCGCTCACTTCGATGCTGCTGGCTTCACAGCGCTCCATGGCGTTAAAAACGCACTGATCCACGCTGCATTTGATCTGCTGTGCCATAAAATCACCTCCGCCTGTAGTATGCGCAGGATCTTCAAATTTAATCTTTTTTTAAGGGAGCATCTTTTTATGAAAAATTTCCTTCAGCGGGGAGAAGGCAGCCCCGGGAAGCTGCTGCTTTTTTCCCTGCTGCTTTCTGCTCTTTTGCTGTGTGCCGGCTGCGGGCCGGATGAGGAGAGCCTTTCTGCCGGGGAGCTTTTCCGGGGGGAGAAGCTGCTTCTGCAGGATGCCTCCGGCCGGGAATATTCCGAGATCCGGGTGCAGCTTTCTCAGTCCTTCTATGAGCAGCTGGCCACCGCCCTTTTTGGGGAGCAGGCCGGGGAGAAGCCGGAGGAGCAGGAGCTCTGCCGGAAGATCAGCCTTGCCCTGCAGGAGATCTCTGCTGATTTCGTGGCGCAGAGCCGCAGCGGAGATGAAGCCGGGAGCCAGGCAGAGCCCGGGTATTCTGCCAGCCACCAGATGGAGCTTTTCCTGTATTATGCCGGCCCGGAAATGATCAGCATACGGGCAGAGCTCTATGATGCCGTGCAGGGCGCTGCCCACCCCAGCCTGCGGCAGCGGGCTTATAATTTTGATGCAGCCGGGAATCCCCTGCCGCTTTCTGCCCTGATGGGCGGGGCGTATCCGGAGGCGGCCTTTTCTGCCATTCTGGAGGATCTGGAAAACCGGGGTGAGCTGGGGAATTATTATCCGGAGCTGGAGCAGCTGCTTCGGGAGGGCTTTGCGGAGGATAAGTGGTGCGCCAATGCGGAGCAGATCTGCCTCCTGTATGATCCCTATGAGATCGCCGCCTATGCCATGGGCGCCCTGGAATTCCCGCTGCCCCGCTAGTCAGCTTTTGCCGCAGCCGGGCTTTTAAACGAGAAAACGGGCTTTTGCCGGAAATCGCGGCACTTTTTGCGGCAGGCTTCGTCAAAAAGAATAGAGCATATTTTTGTAGATAAGGAGAGGGCTTCCAGATGACAGAAGTCGTGTTAAAACACTTGCGAAAGGTCTATCCTCTGCAGGAAGAAAAGACTAAGAGCAGCAAAAAAAGAGAGAGAAAGCAGGCAGAGGCCCCGGCCCGGGAACAAAAGGCCAATTTGCAGATCACCGGGGAAGGCGTGGTGGCTGTGCAGGATCTCTCCATGGAGATCCACGACCGGGAATTCATCGTGCTGGTGGGCCCCTCCGGCTGCGGGAAATCCACCGTCCTGCGGATGATCGCCGGGTTGGAGCAGATCAGCGAAGGTGAGCTTTATATCGACGGTAAGCTGATGAACAAAGCTCTCCCCCGGGAGCGGGATATTGCCATGGTTTTCCAGAATTATGCACTCTATCCCCATATGACAGTTTATGACAATATGGCCTTTGCCCTGAAGCTGCAGCGGATCCCTGTGGAGGAGGCTGCTGCCATGGCCGGTGCCGGCGCAAAGGCCGCAGCTGAGCCCTTGCCTGCTGCGGAGATCGCTCTGACCGGGGCAGAAGCAGCAGAAACAGAAGCGGAAGCAGCCGGCTGGGAGAATATCCCACCCAAACGCTCCCTGGGGAAGCTGCGTCCCCGCCTGCGCAAGCTGCCTAAGGCAGAGATCGATGCCCGGGTGCGGAAGGCGGCAGAGATCCTGGAAATCTCCGAGCTGCTGAAACGAAAGCCGAAGGCTCTTTCCGGTGGGCAGCGGCAGCGGGTAGCCATTGGCCGGGCCATCGTGCGGGAGCCAAAGCTCTTTCTTATGGATGAGCCCCTTTCCAATCTGGATGCCAAGCTGCGGAACCAGATGCGTGGGGAGATCATCAAGCTGCGGCAGCGGGTGGATACCACCTTCATTTATGTGACCCACGACCAGACGGAGGCCATGACTTTGGGGGATCGGGTGGTGGTGCTGCGGGATGGCTATGTGCAGCAGATCGGCAGCCCGCAGCAGGTTTTTTCCCATCCGGCGAATCTTTTTGTGGCCGGCTTCATCGGCTTCCCGCAGATGAATTTTTTCCGGCAGGCACAGCTGCAGCGCAGCGGAGATGATTACCGGATTTTTCTGGGAGAAAGGCAGTTCTCCCTTTCCCCGGCACAGAGCAGTGCCCTGGCTGCTGCCGGGCGGGGATCCGGCCCGGTGATCCTGGGGCTGCGCCCGGAGAAGCTCTTCCTCTGCCCGGAGGATCATCCCCAAATGCTGCTGGCAGAGGTGGAGGTGGCGGAGCTGCTGGGCAGCCAGGTGCAGGTGCATGCTGCCCTGAACGGAGAAAGATTGGTGCTGAGCCTGTCCACGCAGGGCGAGGATAAGGATTTTCGGCAGGTCTTTACGCCCGGCCGCAAGTTTTGCTTCAGCTTTTCCGGGGAGGATTGCCACCTTTTTGATCCGCAAACAGAAGAGAACCTGCTTCCCGCTTTGGACTGAGCCCATAGCCCAGATACTAAAGTTCTTTGTCCAACTTTCTTTCAAGAAAGTTGGGGTTTTGAAAAAAAATATAAAACCCTTCTTCTTTGAAAAGAAGAAGCAAGAAACTTTTAATTTTGGGCAGC
>JAUMYD010000070.1:992-8970 GCA_030528765.1 Bacillota bacterium | reverse complement strand
TTGCTGATTGACAAGCAGGTGAAGGAGTATGAGGAAAAGCAGAAGCAGGAGAAGAAGAATAAAAAGGCCGAAAAGCAGGGGAAAGATACGCCCGGAAAACAGGAAGAAAAAGATAACAGAATGCTGGGCGATACGCCTCCGCTTGAAGAAAAGCTGGGCCCCGGCGCAGAACACCAGGCTCCCAGCAAGGAAAAGGCAAGGCCTTCCATGCAGCCCCACCGTCCTTTGGTTCAGGAAAAACTCTTTCTGGATCAGGATCTGAAGCGGGAAGAAGAACGCTGGATGGAAACCAAGGATTGGAAGGAACGCACCAGAAATCTCCTCTTCAAAGAGAAAAGCCAGGAAGTCATACGGGAGATGAATGGCATCGATAAAAGCCGGGATGATGATCTTATTGGCTGTATCGCAGGTCTTTTGGGCCGTGGAGCCGGCGAAAAACAGAATTCGCAGGAACAGAAGCAGCGTCAGAATATCCTGGACCGTCTTTTGAACAGCGGTACGGAAATGAGCAGCGAATTCGATATGCAGCTGAATTTGGGTCTGTCTGCTTTTAAGGATGCCAAGCAGGCACTGCGGAACAATAATAAGGAACCCATGCAAAAGCTGCTGCACGACACCGTGGTTGAGCTGAGCAAGGCCGCCTCCTCCGGAACGGAGCTTTCTGAGCGGAATCAGATCATTGGCCGCTACATCACGGAAACGATGCGTTTCGCAAAAGAAAATAATTTGGATATCGGCCTGAGCAAGAAAGAGCTCACTGCTGCCAAGGGTGCTGTTGAGATGGGGAATATCGCCACCAAAGGCACCATGGCCCGGCAATCTCTGGGCAAGCAGGAGAATCTTGATCTGAACGATCCGACGACGCAGAATGTACTGAATGATTATATGACCATGAAATCCGTGGAAGCCGGAATGCGGGTTGGTGGAAAGAAAGGGAATTATTCTGATATTCAGTTGATTGTTGGTTCTACCGGTTCCAATCAGTTTTATGGCCTTGTGCGGAACAGTTCGGATATGCGTGGCTTGCTGAGTGATCCCGAGGGTGCGAAAACGGTGACAAACATGGTTGAAAAGCCTCACGGAATGGTAGCTGATCTGAAAGGCCACCAGATGATGTCTGAAAGCCTGGATAAGATCATCAGCGCCAAGTCTGCCAAGCCCGACGATCCTCAGCTCCATCTGCAGAAGCAAAAGGAAAATATAAATGTGAAGACTGCGTAATCGCGCATATGGTTTTGCAGGAAATTTTCCCCTGCATCAGCAGAAGATGAATACAGAGACGCACTTCGTTTTGTAGTGCGTCTCTGCTTTTTTATGCAGCCGTTTTCCTGGCAGCTATCTGCTCCGCAGGCTCTCTCCCACCGGAGGATCCGCAGGGGAAGGGCTGCTGGAGCTCAGGATTTTGCGATTTCCTCTTGCGGGTGCTTTCCTGGATGCAGCTGCTCAGGCTGCTTTTCTCCGGCCCGGCCGAAACAGCGAAGAAATGGTATTGAAGTGCTAAAAAAGCAGCCCCATGCTTTTGGAGGCAGGAGCTGCATTCTTTTTTATCGTTTTATAGGCTTTACTGTCCCTCTGTCCGCTGGAGGACCCGCAGGGGAGCAGACTGTTGGAGCTCAGGATTTTGCGATTTTATCTTGCGGATGCTTTCCCGGATGCAGGCAGTCATGGCCAGCCTTCCCAGGTTATCCAGCTCCAGGCTGCTTTCGGTGATCATTGCCTTAAGCTTTTTTGGAGGTGTATTCCGGAATTTGCGCATGGCCTCACTCTGCCCAACCAGCCGGCAGAGATCCTTTGCGGAGAAGCCGGGGCTGCCCAGCAGACGGTGGATAGAGGAGCCCAGATTTTGCTCTTTTCCATTTCCGGCCAGAGGAGATTTGGTTTGCTCCATGGCTTTCATGGTCAGGAAATCCTGCATATACCTTTCACGCAGCTGTGGAGGCAGACCCCTTCCGTGGAGAAGGATATCCTGCGCGATCTTGCCGTTTCTGACAATTTCACCCAGCTCGATGCCGCCTTTTACAGCCATGATATCTTCCGTTCCCATGCCCATTTCTTCCAGAGAGATTCCCTGTTGCATGGCACGTTTGATGATATTTTTACAGATCCGGCCTACCTCTGCCTGTTTCCCGGAAACGATATCGGTTTTTTCCGAGTAATTCTTCAGGTGGCGAAGTGCATTGACGACCTGCTTGCCGCGGAGAGCTTTATCCTGTTTTGCTGGCTGCGGATCTGTTTTCGTTTGCGCCGTGCTGAGCGGGCTCGACTCCACAATGGGCACAGGCGCAGTTTCCACGGGCTGCGCATAGGGAGCCTGAAGAGCTTCCGGTTCTTCCGGTTGCGGCACGACGATCTCCGGAGCCTGTGCTGCCTTCTGAGGCGCGGCCTGGGGAAGATTTTGCATGGCCGCCGGGGGCGGGGCGTTCTGATCCAGAGCGGCTTTTCCGAAGGCATTCCGCCTGCCGATCAGTGCATCGATCAGCTCATTCGTTTCCTCTTCGCTGTGTTCGCTGTCATCGAAGCCCAGCAGATCAATGGTCCTGTCCGCTTCCCGCATCTGTCTGGCTTCCTCCTCTGCCATGCGGTGCGCCTCATCGTCCACTTCCTTGGGGTCGATATCAGGCATTTCTTCGCTTTCCATTTCTTCCAGAAGCATTTTTTCCTGGTAGGCGTAGTAGGCCATTTTCATTTCCAGGATCCGTTCTTCAGCCTTCTTTTTGCGCTCCTCTTCTTCGAGCTCAAGCAGCTGTTCCAGCCATAATTGGATATACACATTCAGTTCCATAAAATCCCCCCTAAGCATACAGTAATAATATATTAAATTTTAAAGATTATCAAGCAGGCAGCTGCGCCCGGGCACAGCTGCTATTTCTTTTTTTTCTTTCCCGGGGATCCCTAGGGCCACTGCTGCTGCGGAGCTGGAAGATCAGGGGTCTTTCCGCTGAGGAAGACCGGGCAGGCCTCTGCCTTCTGCAGGAAGAGGTAGTATTTGATCCTGGCAAGGATATTCAGCGCCATGAAGCTCAGGGTGAACACAGCCTCGGCAAGGGGATGCTCGTTCCAGAAAAGAAAGATGTAGCAGAGGCTGCTCATGGCGTTCAGCGTACATACGGTATTTCGTTTTTTCTCCGTCATTTCCGGGGCACGCATGCCGATGCAGCTGCAGACCATATAGATGCAGGCCAGGTCCAGCAGGGAATCCAGGGAATAACATATCTTCCCCAGAATACCGCTGACGACATAAATATACTGCAGCAGCATCAGCAGGGCGGAGAGCCCGGCAGAGGCTGCCTTGAAAAGCAGCGGCAGCTTGAAAATGGGATCATTCTTCTGCAGGCGATACAGCGCCAGCAGGGAAATGAGTACACCCAGCAGCAGGATGGCAGGCTCTGCCACCTGGATCACCGGGAAAAAAAGCAAATAAAAGGAAAAGAACTCCACAACAGAGCCGACTGCTAAAAGATGCAGGGCTCGCGATGAGGAATATTTTTTTATCATAGGCAACCTCTCTTCTAAAATGAGCATTTCCAGGCACATACTTAATAGGGTAGGTAGGGGAGAATGGTTTCAAAATTTTTCTGGGAAAGAAAAGTTTTTTAGAAACAGGGCGGCCTGTTGAAGAGAGCAGAAAAGGGGATAAAAGAATTTCAGCTGAAACTTTTTTATGTTATGGTGAAACTTTTTTATAGCAGTTCCCCTATTTATGATGTAGAATGTGAGTAGTGAATAGAATAGATGAGATTTGCCAGAGAAGGAGCATAAGGAGGAAAATTATTATGAAAGAGGAGGCTCTTAAAAACTGGTACGGAAGATTTGTTGAGACTCTTTATAATGAAGCAAATCTGGATGTCCGTCTTCCTAGCGAGCTGGGCAGGATTCATAATTATTATATTACATCTCAAGCCGGAGAAGGCACTGATAGTGTCACTTCGGAAATGCGTTATGTCTATATTCCCAGAGATGGTATGGATTATACGAACCCGCCTTCTGAAGATGCTGGGTGGAGAGAATATGAAGATTGGCATCGGAATCAGCAGAAACCTGAGCGTAGCCTCCAAGAGATCAATGAGCTTTATGAAATGGTTAAGGCTGGCACCCTGATGATTCTGGAAGGTGATGGCAGCGGGAAGCTTCGCCCCGTAAATATGGATAAAGTGGGCAACATTCATTTGGGTGAGCCCTTTGATAAGGATCAGGAAAGATTTCCCATTCCGGCTGCAATGGCAGAGCCCCCTGTTCCGGCTGCTTTAGCTGAGGAACCCCCGATCATTCCCCTCATGCCCTATCCCGGTACCCTTTCCTGGATCGGTCATTTGTTGGGTATACACACGAGGTATACAGATTATTTGCGGATACAGGAAGAGCACCAGCAGAGCGAAGAAGCGCATCTAAGGTGGCAGCAGGCGAGGGAAAATGCTGCGGATGAAATTAACGAATACAATCAGCAAAAGCTTTTATATGAAGAAAATGTGGCTCTTCGGCGGAAAGCACTTCAAACCTGCATTGTTCGCGGCATTGATCCTGCGAAGAAAGTCAAGAAATTTCCTAAGACGGAGAAGAAGTTTTCTCAGGATATATTCTGGATGCATGAGCATCAAAAAACGCCTCTGGGTATGATCGATAAGCATATAGCTGAAACAAAGGATCTATTGGGAAGCCTTGATTGGTACAAGGATGGGATCTCTGCTTTTATGGGGCCGAATTTCAGGAAGACAGAAAGATGCATCTCGCGGGAGGTATATGGTTCAGCTCCTTTTAATGGTTATCCTCCCTACGAGATCCCTGGAGAATTTACGGAGGAAGAAGCTGCTTTGATCTGCTTTTCTGCTCTGGCGCATCCGGATGTAACCCAGGTTGATGAGTATCACCCGAGATTTACAGATGCAGAAAAAACAAAGCTGGTCTATTCCCATGTTTATGAGGATCTTTTCGCGAACTGCCGCCCGAATAGTGTTCACTATTTGATATTCCCCCAAAAGGGCCGCGAGCTTGGCGTGGAGGCGATGAAAAAATATCAGCAAGGAGACGATTCTTATCTGGTCGAACTCTTTGCCGCCAGCATAAGAGAAACCATGAACATCCATGTTGGCTATTCACCTGTAGGCATGGGCTTCAGAAGCGGGGCACAGATCAAGGCAAGCATGGAATTCCTGGAAAGGCATAAACTTTTGGATAAATGCGGTTTTACGGAGGAAGAACTGCGTGAGATCAGAGGTGCAATCAAACTGCATGATTTCACTAAAAAAGCATTGGAATCCAGAATAAAGCTGCAGAGATATGGCGTTGGCAAAGAAAAACTTACTAAAAGCGAGATTGAAGAGCTGTGTTTGGATGTTATGGCCATTGAGGGCCTGAGTCTTGCCCTGCAAAACGAAACTGAATCAGCCAAAGAAAGCGCAGATATTGTAGCTCGCAAAGAAGAACATACTCGAAACGCCATGGAATGGAACATTAAAAAGGCTGCTGTGGATGAAAAAATCAGAAAAATAAAGAAGGATCAAAACGAAAACAAAGAAGGGAATAAAGGCGTGGAGGGAGAAGATAACCTTCCTAAATTGCTTGAGGAACAAAAGAAATACACGGAGGAAACGGAATATTACGGCACAAAAGCTACGCTGGAGGATATGTATATTCCTCATAGTAAGTTTTTGCAGAATCTTAATGATCCGCAGAATAGTATTGAGCAAATGCGAGGCAATCTTCGCAATGATCAGAATTTTAAAGTGATTGTGGAATCCTCTCCGCAGAGCATTGCAAAAGCCATGGGTAGTGGGGAGGACTTGAAGAAGGAAATTTCCGAACTCAACAATATGCGTCGTGCTTTGCAGCGGGGAGAAAATATCGAAATGCAGATGCAGGCGCCGGTAGCAAATAGAGAAATGTAAGCCGCTTTACTGAGTAAGGAGTGTGAGAATAATGAAGGGTACTGTTTCTACGCATCCAAGCAATTTACTAGATGTGAATAGTTCGCTTTACTCAATCAAAGAAGAATTCATTGATGATGCCAGTGAGGACTCTTTCCAAGACGATCAAATGGGCAGCAATCAGGCCCAGAATAAGTTTATACTCGTTGAAGAGGAGCAGGTAAGTTCCGAACCGAATGATATGGATATCTTGGAGTGGTATTCAACTTTTGGCAAAGAACTGCGTGAAAAAGCATATGTTGATCTTGAAAGAAAGGAAGATCTGGGTCGTGTCTGGTTCTATGATATCAAGAAATGGGATGCAGAGAATATAGCAACGGCCCAGGGTGAGATCATCTATGCTTTCATCCCCAGAAAAGAAGGGAAATACCTTCCGCCCCCTCCGGAACGGAACAGGGAAAATCCGGAGGAATATGAAAAATGGATGCTGGAAAGCCAAAAATTAGGGCTGGAGGTAGAAGAAATCAGAGAGCTGTGGCGGCGTTCAAGAGATGGTACGCTGATGGTCACAGCGCCGGATGGCAGTATGGAATATATGCAGATCCTGACTATGGACGATGGAAGCTTGGTGTTTTCTCAGCCTGCGGATAAGATTGCTCCTCCGGAAATATTGGATAGAGAAGTTCCTCACATATTGCCCATGCCGAAGGAACCCACTGCCGCCCGGATAGAAAGAGCACTTCCGGAGCCGACCTCCCCAAAAATTAACAATCCGATGGCAGAACCCGGATGGTTTTCCTGGTTGGGCTATGTGTTTGGCATTCATACAGCGTACACGGATTATATGGCAGAGCAGGAAACTATTAAGCAGTGGAATGAATATAACCGTGTGAAAACAAATATCGATCAGTGGAAAAGATACGACAATAACCTGCTTGCGTATAATCAGTCAGTTGCAGAATACCCACAGAAAAAAGATGAATATGAAAAAGCTGCAGCAGAGGGGATGAAGAATAAGACAGTAAAGTTTATCGCGATTTCTGAAGGCATCAAGGGGCGGATGTATGATGGCGAAGCCACTGATTTTGTGGACTATTTGAGCGATAACCGGTTTTGGACGCGCAAGCATAGGCGAACGGATCTGGGGCGGATCCGGACCGGCCGGGATAACGCAATTCGGCGGCTTGGAAACAGCAAAATTTTGGATAAAGCCATTGATAGGCTGATGGGCCCTACTGTTAAAAGCTATGGTGAGCTTAGCGATAAGTACGTTTTTGAGGCAGAATGCTTCGATGTTAATGATCCCAAAGCTGTTCCCGGTCTCCCCCTTTCGGAAACACGGCCGGAGAATTATCAGGTTCCGACGGGGTATCTGAATGGTGGCAAGGCCCTCACTGACAGGGAGATTTCTGTAATCTGCTTCGCCGCCTTGGCCGATGGGCGTGTCTCCAGCGCTCCACCGCTGGAGGGCTATGACGAAGAAAATAGCACCATGCTGAATTTTGCTGAGGTACTTAATGATTTCTTCCTGGAGGGGATCCCCCGCAGTGACCACCTGCTTCCCTTCTTGAACCGTGCCCGCAACCTTGGTTCCAATTTGGTCCGGATATATGCAGAAACAGGGGATAATACTGATATCTCTAAAATGCTGGCGAACTGCGTTCGTAATCTGAACCATCAGGCCTTTGTGCATTCGCTGAATCCGGAGAAGCATTTTGTCGTCTGCGGAGCCCTGCGGCCGATTATGGATGTTTTTGATAAGCATCCGGAGCTGCTGAAAGCTTCTGGCCTGGAGGAAGGGGAACTGAAAGAGGCCCAGAGCAATCTTCTGATCCATGAGGTCTGCGTGAAGGGCAGAGAGGCAAAGGTGAAGCTGGGGGATTATGGTCTTCATCTCATAGATTTGTCGGTGCAGGAGCGGAAAGAGTACATGAAGGATGTGCTTGCCATGGAAGCAATGGATCAGCGCCTCCATGAAGAGTGGCAGACCCGTGAGCTGGATATCTATACGAAATCCATGAACAAGGATGACCGGGAGTTCCGTTATAAGTTGAGAACTACTTTGCGGGGGCTTGCCAAAGAGATGTCTGTGCTGGTAGATACGATCACTTTGGCAG
>JAUMYD010000070.1:0-982 GCA_030528765.1 Bacillota bacterium | reverse complement strand
AGAAAGCGAAGAAAAGGATACCACGGAACTGTGGCAGAAGCTTGATGAGAATCGAAAAGCCTATCAGGAAGCACAGCGCAAATATCAGCATTCTTACCTGGGTTATGAAAAAACCAAAACGGAGAAAAGGAAACTCGGGGTATCCAATGAATCCATAGGTAATCTGGCGCATAAAGAAGAGCAGAAGAAAATTGTTGCAGTCATAAACAAAAAGCTGTCCAGCGATCAGCTTCGGTTAGCTAGTGACGGTATAGACAAAGATTTGTTTGATGTTGCGCCGCCGCAGGGATCTGGAGGTATAGGCAATAAGATGTCCAGCGATGACCTGTCGGGAACTGTTGTAAGTATGAAAAAGAAGCTGTCTACCGATAATCTTGATCTTGCAAAACATTTTGAAGGTGGAAAAGAAAAAAGAAGATCGACCCGGCACCAGGAGAAACGGGCAGAGAATCGGGAAGTGATGGCGAACCTCAAATACTTTATGTACTACGATAATACAAGTAAATTCAAAGCTGAGCTCAACCGCGAAAGCCTGGACGTAGCTAAAAAGAACTTGGAAGAGCTCCCGGCTTTCAGTAGATTGGTTAAATCGGAGCCTGAAGAACTCGCCAAATATCTGGTTGCCCCCGGAGCGGTAGCCGCAAATATTGGTGAAGCTTCATCCGTCTTTGTGCCGATCAAAAGAACGAAGTCGACAAAAAATTTATTTAAACAAACCAAAGACGTCAATGTCGACAAGATACAGGATGCTTTTGATGATTCGGGTGAGACGAGTTTTGAGCTTGATACGAAAACGCAGTACAGCAAGAAAAGAAAATTTGCTCCCCCCAAGAAAAAGAGTGAAAGCTCGATCTTTTCAGGGAATTTGCTGTTCCAGGAAGATATGGATCAGAATGACTCTGATTCTTTGAGGCGCTATTCTATGGGAACAAGTTCTCAGGAGGACAGCCCTAAAAAGGGAAGCTCTAAAAAGGGAATCTTT
>JAUMYD010000069.1 GCA_030528765.1 Bacillota bacterium | reverse complement strand
CTCAGCGCCTGCGAGGAGGAGGCGTCTGATCCTGGGCAGGAACTTCCCCCGGAAAACATGGAGCAGGAAGAGACTGTGCCAGATGAGGAGTATAGCATCACCGTGCCCTATGAATACCCGGAGCCGGTAGGCAATTCCAACCACGAGATGATGGAAAGCTGTAATATCCCGGAAGATATTCTTAAAAATATGGATACACCTGCTCTGATCGAGAGCATTCTACGCTATCCGCTCCTTGCCAGTTTTGTGGATATGGCCAGCCTGCCGCCGGAGCCCTACAAATATGCCGTTGATCTGCAGTTGGCAGAAAAGCATTTTAATGCGATTCCTGAGCTTTATGGCCGAAAGGATGGCATTCAGCAGCTGGAAAAGAAAAATGCCCTTCTTCAGGAAAAGGTAGAAGCCTATTCTGCGGCCCTTCGTATGGGCGAAAAAGCAGAGGATATCCACGGCATGGATCTGATCTGTGCGCGTATCGTAGAAGTTCTTTTGGAAGAGATGAGAGAGCGAAGCGAGCAGCCCTGATCCTTTGAGCATCAAACGAAGATAAGCAAAGCCCCCTCAAAAGAGGGGGCTTTGCCTGTGTGGCGGGGGATTGTAAAACCGCCGCTTTTTGAAAAAAGCGGCACCAAAAACTTTAGCCCTTGGCTCGTACTTCTCATTCCGGGCCGCAGCCCAAAAATTAAAGTTCTTGCGGTTTACCGGCTTTCCGTCTCACAGAAAAAGCCCCTTCATGCGAAGGGGCTTTGCTGTGTGCTTATGAAGCTCTTTTTATGAAGCTCTTCTCAAAAGGCTTAGCCGCGGAAATAATCCACCGCTGCGGCGAACATCTGCATATCGTATTCGCCGGGCACATTGCGATAAAGCCCATTGCCGATGCGCTCCGAATGCCCCATCTTGCCGAAGACGCGGCCATACGGGGAGGTGATGCCCTCCACTGCCAGGCGGGAGCCGTTGGGGTTGAAATCCACATCCAGGCTGGGCCGGCCGGAAAGATCCACATACTGGGTGGCGATCTGGCCGTTGGCGATCAGGGCCTGCAGCAGCGCCTCGCTGCAGAGGAAGCGGCCTTCCCCGTGGGAGATGGGCACGGTGTAGATATCATCCACCTTCGTCCGGGCCAGCCAGGGGGATTTGTTGGAAGCGATGCGGATCTGCACCTGGCGGGATTGGTGCCGACCGATGCTGTTATAGGTCAGCGTGGGGAAGGAGGCGTCCGTCTCCAAAATCTTGCCGAAGGGCACCAGACCCAGCTTGATGAGAGCCTGGAAGCCGTTGCAGATGCCCGCCATCAGGCCGTCCCGCTGCTCCAGCAGCCTGGTCACGCCCTCGCTGATGCGGGGATTGCGGAAGAATACGGTGATGAATTTGCCGGAGCCATCCGGTTCATCGCCGCCGGAGAAGCCGCCGGGGATGACGATGCCCTGTGCCTGCTCCAGACGCTGGGCGAAGCGCTCCACGGATTCGCTGACCGCCTGAGGCCTCAGATTCCGCAGCACCAGCACCTCTGCCTTGCCCCCTGCCCGCTCAATGGCAGCAGCGGTATCCAGCTCGCAGTTGGTGCCGGGGAATACGGGCAGCAGGAAGAGGGGCTGTGCCTGGGGCGTTTTCGCCACAGACCAGGCTTTGGCTTCCCAGCGGGGGGCGTAAAGCTGCTCCACGGGCGTATTGGCTGCCTGCACCGGGTAGACGCTTTCCAGCTTATCCGTATAGATGGCGTAGAGTTCTTCCAGAGTGATGCTTTCGCCGCAGGCTGTGAGCTTGGCTTCCTCCGTCACGCGGCCGATCAGGCGGCCAAAGTCCGCCTCCCCTGCCACTTCCAGCAGGAAGCTGCCGGGCCAGGGCTGGAAGAGCAGCTCTGCATCCACATCCGCCTCGCAGACGCAGCCCAGGCGATTGCCGAAGCTCATCAGCATCAGGCCCTCTGCCAGGCCAAAGCGGCCGGGGGTATAGGCCGAAAGGATGCGGCCTGCTTTATTCAGCTCCGCCACCTGGGCGAAGATCTTGTTCATGCTTTCCACTTCCGGACGGCCGTCCGGCAGCAGCTCCGGCGCCAGCAGCACCAGAGCAGAGCCGGCCTGCTTGAATTCCGGGGAGAGGATGCGGTCTACCTGAGAAAGGGAGGCCGCGAAGGAGATCAGGGTGGGGGGAACATCCAGCTGCTCGAAGCTGCCGCTCATGGAGTCCTTGCCGCCGATGGCGGAAAGCCCCAGATCCAGCTGTGCCTGGAAAGCGCCCAGCAGCGCCGCAGCGGGCAGGCCCCAGCGCTTCGGGTCTGCGCCCAGCTTGGGGAAATATTCCTGGAAGGAGAGCCAGCAGTTCTCCAGATCGCCGCCGGCTGCCACCTGCTTGGCGGCAGAGCTGAGAACGGAGAGATAGGCGCCGCGATAGGGGTCCTCCTGGCACCAGTAGGGGTCAAAGCCCCAGCTCATCACAGAGCAGGAAGTGGTTTTCCCCTGCTCCACCGGGAGCTTGGCGGCCATGGCCTGTGCCGGGGTGGCCTGATAGCGGCCGCCGAAGGGCATCAGCACCGTGCCCGTGCCAACGGTGGAGTCAAAGCGTTCCACCAGACCCCGCTGAGAGCAGCCGTTCAGATCAGAGGCGATGGCCTTCAGACCTTCGGCAAAGGCGGGAGCAGGTTTTTTCTCCTGCACAGCCGGGGCCGGGATGTGAACGGTGGTATGCTTTTCGCTGCCGTTGGTATCCAGGAAATCACGGGAAAGATCCACGATGACCTGCCCCCGCCAGCGCATGACCAGGCGGCGTTCCGCAGTGACCACAGCCACCTGGGTGGTTTCGATATTTTCTGCCGCGGCCAGCTCCATCATGCGGGGGGCATCCTCCGGCGCAACCACCAGGGCCATACGCTCCTGGGATTCGCTGATGGCCAGCTCTGTGCCATCCAGACCCTCATATTTCTTCGGCACCTTATCCAGATCGATGGAAAGGCCGTCCGCCAGCTCGCCGATGGCAACGGAAACGCCGCCTGCGCCGAAGTCATTGCAGCGCTTGATCAGGCGGGCTGCTTCCCCATTGCGGAAAAGGCGCTGGAGCTTCCGCTCTTCCGGCGGATTGCCCTTCTGCACCTCTGCGCCGCAGGTAGAAAGAGATTCCGTGGTGTGGGATTTGGAGGAGCCGGTAGCGCCGCCGCAGCCATCCCGGCCGGTGCGGCCGCCCAGCAGCAGCACCAAGTCCCCCGGGGCAGGCTCTTCCCGGCGCACATTTGCCGCAGGGGCAGCGCCCACCACAGCGCCCACCTCCATACGCTTGGCAGCGTAGCCAGGGTGATAGACCTCATCCACCTGACCGGTGGCCAGGCCGATCTGGTTGCCGTAGGAGCTGTAGCCCTGGGCAGCAGTGGTGACGATCTTCTTCTGGGGCAGCTTGCCGGGGATGGTCTCCGAGAGGGGCTTCAGGGGATCCGCCGCGCCGGTGACGCGCATGGCCTGATACACATAGGAACGGCCGGAGAGGGGATCCCGGATGGCGCCGCCCAGGCAGGTGGCAGCCCCGCCGAAGGGCTCGATCTCTGTGGGGTGATTGTGGGTCTCATTCTTAAACAGCAAGAGCCAGGGCTGCAGCTCCCCATCCACATCCACGTCCACCTTCACGGTGCAGGCGTTGATCTCCGGGGATTCATCCAGCTTCGTCAGCTTGCCGGTTTTTTTCAGGTATTTCGCTGCCAAAGTGCCCAGATCCATCAGGTTCACGGGCTTGCTGCGGCCCAGCTCCTGCCGGACTTTCAGATACAGATCATAGCTGGCAGCAGCCTGGGGATGCTCGATCTTCACTTCATCCAAAGTGGTGTGGAAGGTGGTGTGGCGGCAGTGGTCAGACCAATAGGTATCCAGCACACGCAGCTCCGTCAGGCTGGGGTCACGCTGCTCCTGCCGGAAATATTCCCGGCAGCAGAGCAGATCCGGCACATCCATGGCCAGGCCGTATTCCTTCACATAGGCGGCAAAGCCCGCCTCATCGCAATCGATAAAGCCCTTCAGCACCGGCACATCCGGCGGGGCATCATAGCGCATCTGCAGGGTCTGGCAGGGGGCCAGCTCCGCTTCCCGGCATTCCACCGGGTTGATGAGGCTGCGCTTCACAGCAGCCCTGGCGGCTTCGTCCAGCACCCCGTAGAACAGATAGACACGGGCAGAGCGCACCAGAGGACGCTGCTGCTGAGACAGCAGCTGGATGCACTGGGCAGCGGAATCCGCCCGCTGGTCAAACTGGCCGGGCAGGCTTTCCACCGCCAGGATCCAATCCGCATCCTGGGGCAGATCCTCCAGCAGATCATCCGTCTGGGGCTCGGAAAGCACCGCGCTTTCCGCCTGCCGGAAGAGGGCTTCCTCCAGCCCCTCCACATCGTAGCGGTTCAAAAGACGCAGCTCCCGGATGGAGACACCCGGCAGATCGTTCAACTGACGCAGGGCAGCCGCCGCTTCCTGGCGCAGGCCCGGCTTTTTCTCAACATAGACGCGGTATACCATATCCGTTCCTCTCCTCTGTCCGGGCTGCGGAACAGCCCTCTTCTTGGTGAAACGTTTGCTTGTTAAACAGCTTAAAGTCCTTCTTCTTTGAATCAAAGCTTCCAGATAAAAATTTTAGCCCAGGATTTAAAGTTCTTTGGGTCCCTTTCTTTCAAGAAAGGGACGGTTTTAAAGGGCTTAAAGTCCCTCCTCTTTGAAAAGAGGAGGCGAGAAACTTTTTATTTTTGGATCGAAGCCTCCAGATAAAAATATCAGCCCAAAATTTAAAGTCCTTTTGCTTCTTTTCTTTCAAGAAAAGAAGGAATTCATCTCCTACTCCTGCGCTTCCCCGGCGAGGACAGCCAGGGCCTTCCGGCCGATATCCCGGCGGTAATAGACCTTGGGGAAGTGGATATGCCGGGCGCCCTCATAGACCCGATCCACCGCCTCCTGCAGGGTATCGCCCAGACCGGTGACGCCCAACACCCGGCCGCCGCTGGTGAGCAGGCTGCCATCCGGGGCCAGCTTGGTGCCGGAATGATAAACGATGAGCTGCTCCAGCCCCTCTGTGGCGTCGGTGATGGGCAGGCCCTTCTCGTAAGCCAGGGGATAGCCGGAGGAAGCCAGGATGAGGCAGCAGGAAGCGCCCTCCCGGAAGCGAACCTCCACCTGATCCAGCCGTTCCTGCTGCACAGCCTGCATGATGCTGAGCAGGTCACTTTCCAGCAGGGAAAGCACAGCCTGCGCCTCGGGATCGCCGAAGCGGCAGTTGTATTCGATGACCCTGGGGCCTTTGGGGGTGAGCATCAGGCCGAAATAGAGGCAGCCCTTGAAGGGGCAGCCCATCTCCGCCATGGCGCGGATGGTGGGCAGGAAGATCTGCTCCATGCACTGCGCCGCCACCTCCGGGGTATAGAAGGGGTTGGGCGCGATGACGCCCATGCCGCCGGTATTCAGACCCTGATCCCCTTCCAGCGCCCGCTTGTGATCCATGGAGGAAAGCATGGGCACGATGGTCTTGCCATCCGTGAAGGAGAGGACGGAAACCTCCGGCCCGGTGAGGAATTCCTCGATCACGACCTTATCGCCGCTGGAGCCAAAGGCCTTTTCGCCCATGATCTGCTCCAGTGCAGCCAGGGCTTGCTCCTGATTTTCGCAGATCAGCACGCCCTTGCCCAGCGCCAGGCCGTCCGCCTTTACCACCAGGGGGCCGGGATGGGCGCGGACATAATCCTTCGCCGCTTCCAGCTCTTCAAAAACCGCGTATTCCGCGGTGGGGATGTTGTGGGCTTTCATCAGATCCTTGGCAAAGCTCTTGCTGCCTTCGATGCGGGCCGCTGCCGCCGTGGGGCCAAAGCAGGCCAGGCCAAGCTCCTGCAGACGATCCACCAGACCCATTGCCAGCGGATCATCCGGCGCTACGACCGTGAAATCCGGCCGCTTTTCCTTCGCGAATTCCACGATGGCGCCCAGATCTGTGGCGGGAATGGAGACGCACTGGGCCTCCCGGCTGATGCCGCCGCTCCCCCGCAGCGCGTAGATAGTCTCTACAGCCGGATTCTCCCGCAGCTTCTTGATTATGGCGTGTTCCCGGCCGCCACCGCCGATGAGCATGATCTTCATAGATAAACTCCTGCATATTCGGGATTTGATTTTGGAGGAAAGACTGTTTTAAGACCCTTCTTCTTTGAAAAGAAGAAGCAAGAAACTTTCTATCTTTGGACGAAGCTTTCGAATCAAAGCAAGCAGCCCAAAATTTAAAGTTTTTTGACCCACTTTTTTTCAAAAAAGTGGGGACTTACAAAAGCCTGTGAAAACCTGCTTCTCTCGAAAACCCTTCCTTTCTTGAAAGAAAGGAAGCGAAAGAACTTCAATCTTTGGGCCCATCCTTCTCAACAGGGCATCCAGCCCAAATCTTGTCATTGCGAGGCGGGCAAGCTGCGGGCTTGCGCCAGCAAGACCCAGCTTGGCAACGTGGCAATCTTCCGGTTTCCCGGCTGTGCCGGGAAATGCTTTCAAAGTGGATTTTCCTCAGGATTGCCACGTCGTTTTGCTGGAAGATATTTCATATCTTCTCAGCAAAAGCTTCCTCGCAATGACAGCAACTTAGATTTCTCTGCAGCCCAAAATTTAAAGTTTTTTGACCCACTTTTTTTCAAAAAAGTGGGGGTTTACTGCTCTCGCAGCGGCCAAGGCTGTTCAGAAACAAACCAGAGCAGGCGTACGCCCGGTTTCCCGGCGGAGCCGGGAAACACTCTCAAAAAGGAGCAAAGCTCCTTTTTGCCGCAGCTCCCTGCAGAAAATCAGCTTGAAGTGCCACGTCCGCAATTAGTGAACAGCCGAAAGGTACGCCGCACAAGGCCTGCGCCGCCACAACGAACTATGGCGCCGTTTATGGACAGCCGCCTTTAGTGGTGGAACAAACGCAACCCGGTAAAGGCCATCACCATCTCATAAGCGTCGCAGGCTTCGATGACCACATCATCGCGGATGGAGCCGCCGGGCTGGGCGATATAGCTGACGCCGCTGCGGCGGGCCCGCTCGATGTTGTCAGAGAAGGGGAAGAAGGCATCGCTGCCCAGGGCAACGCCGCTGATCCCGTCCAGGAATTCCTTGCGGACTTCCGCAGTGAGGGGGGCGGGCTGCTCCGTGAAATACTGCTGCCAGTGACCCTCCGCCAGCACGTCCTCTGCCTGCGCAGAAAGATAAATATCGATCACATTGGAGCGATCGGGGCGGCCTAGGGTGGGCAGGAAGGGCAGAGCCTGCACCTGCGGATGACGGCGCAGCTGCCAGAGATCCGCCTTATCCCCGGCCAGACGGGTGCAGTGGATGCGGGACTGCTGGCCCGCGCCCACGCCGATGGTCTGACCGTCCCAGGCATAGCAGACGGAATTTGACTGGGTATATTTCAAAGTGATGAGAGCGATCAGCAGATCGCGCACTGCTGCCTCGGGCAGCTCTTTTTTGGCGGTGACGATGTTCGTCAGCAGCTCTTCGCTGATGCAGCAGGTATTGTGCCCCTGCTCAAAGGTGATGCCAAAAACCTGCTTCCGCTCCAGCTCTGCCGGGCGGTAAGACGGATCAATGGCCACCACGTTATAATTGCCGTTCCGCTTCGTTTTCAGGATCTCCAAAGCCTCCGGCTCGTAGCCGGGGGCGATGACACCGTCGGAGACCTCCCGCTTGATGATCTCCGCAGTGGTCTTGTCGCAGACATGGGAAAGGGCGATCCAATCCCCGAAGGAGGACATGCGATCCGCACCGCGGGCGCGGGCATAGGCACAGGCCAGGGGGGAATCGTTCAGGCCGGGGATATCCTCCACGAAGAAGCTGCGCTGCAACACCTCATCCAGAGGCAGACCCAGGGCTGCACCGGCGGGGCTGACGTGCTTGAAGGAGGCTGCTGCGGGCAGGCCGGTGGCTGCGGAAAGCTCCTGCACCAGCTGCCAGCTGTTCAGCGCATCCAGAAAATTGATATAGCCGGGGCGGCCGTTCAGCACCTGAATGGGCAGCTCCCCTTCCTCCATGTAGATACGGGCAGGCTGCTGGTTCGGATTGCAGCCGTATTTCAGTGCGAATTCCTTCATGCCGGAACCTCCTCCTGTTTGTTGATGATGCGCTGGGTATAGCTGCCGCTTTCCAGATCGATGTAGCGCACAGCCAGGGAGATCTTGTTCTCCGGATCCAGGCTCTTCCAGAGGCGGCTGCTCAGCTCATCGATGTCATCGCAGAGCTGCAGGCATTCCGGCTCCCCGGTGAAGGTGGGCAGGGGATTGCCGTCCTGCTGATAGGTGTGGATCAGGTGGCCAAAGCCGGCGCTGGGCTCGTAGCGGTAGCAATAGCGGCCGCAGGCGCCGTTCTCGTTCTCCCGCTTGAGGATGCTCAGGCGATAGGAAAAGCCCCCATCAAAGCTGAGCAGACCGCTGATGCGGGGGGTGAAATTGGGCTCGTCCGGCTCATAGCAGCGGGACATCAGGGCATCCTCAAAGGAAAGGCCCGCTTCAAAGCCCTCGTAGACGGTATCCGTCTGGTCGCCGTTGGTGACGATGGTCTGATCTTTCCAGACCCGCAGGGGGGAATAGATGATGAGGGAGGGGTCAGAGACCAGGCTTTCGTCAAAGGGGCGGATCTGCAGATCATCCCCCAGGGGGAGGAAGATGCGGTTCCGGCTGTTGACGCTGCGGCCCATGATGAAATAGGCCGCCACTGCCTTCTTCCCGTCCGGGCTCAGACCCAGCAAAACGCCGCGGCCCGGGTAGCTGTTCCCGCTCAGCAGTTCTTCTATCGTGTAAACGCGCATAAGTCGATTCCTTTCTGTATGTGGGTGGAGGGGGGAGGGGAGTTGAAACCCTTCTTTTCTTGAAAGAAAAGAAGCAAAAGAACTTCAGAACCCCCACTTTTTTGAAAAAAAGTGGGTCAAAAACTTTAACGCTGGGGTTAAGCCTCAAGCTTGGTCATTGCGAGGAAGCTTTTGCTGCGAAGATATGCAATATCTTCCAGCAAAACGACGTGGCGAATCTTACAGGATTCCTGCTTCTCAGGAACCTGTAGGATTCCTGCTTCTCA
>JAUMYD010000207.1 GCA_030528765.1 Bacillota bacterium | reverse complement strand
GCAAGAACAGCTGCTAAAGTTCTTTTATTTATTCTTTATCAAGTCTGAACTGACTGGAATTATGAGAAGGAGGATCATAAAAGCAGCATAATTTTTCAGCAAAAAAGAGGGATCCCCATGAACCAACGCCGATACACCCTGCACATCCTCCCGGAAGGGCTGGAGCTGCAGGCATACGAAGGAGAAAATCTCCGCAGCCTGCTGGAGGCAGCGGGCCTGATCAAGCGCCGGGATAAGCGGACGGATCGTTTCCGCCTGGAGCGGGGCAGCATCAGCCCGGCAGAGCGGCCGGAGCGGGAGGCTGCCGTATTCAGCCCGGCCCAGCGCACAGAGGGCTGGTTCCTGGCCAGCCAGCGGCGGGTCCAGGGGGATGCGACCCTGCACCACGGCCCGCCGGAGGAGCCCCTGCCTGTGGATCAGCCGGCAGAGGGCTACGGCCTGGCCTTTGACCTGGGCAGCGGCACTGTGGCAGCGGGCCTGGTGGATCTGGGCAGTATGAATATCCCGCAGCTGAGCGCCTGCTCCAATCTGCAGCTGCGTTTCGCCCCCCGGCTGGAGGATCGCCAGAAAAAGGCGGCCAGCCCGGAGGGACGGCAGCAGCTGCGAAAGCTCCTGCTGGAAGATATGCAGTATCTGCTGCGGAAGCTCTGCTCCCGCACAGGGGTGAATCCGGAGCAGATCAAGGCCCTGAGCTGTGCGGGAAGCAGCCTGATGCTGGATCTGCTGGATCCGGCGCCTGAAGCGGGCCGGGAGCGGGAGCTGCGCAGCTTCCGCTGTGCTGCGTTGGGCCTGAACCGGGTCTCCCCGGATGCGGAGCTGCTGCTGCTGCCTGCGGTCAGCCGGGATCTGGGCGCGGATGTGGTCGCCTCCTGCCTGGCTGCGGATCTGCTGCATAAAAAAGATCAGCCCCGCATCACCCTGCTGCTGGATCTGGGTATGAGCGGGGAGATCATCGGGGCCGGCCGCGGCCGCATGCTGGCCACCTCCATCCCGGAGCTGCCCTTTGAGGGGCAGGGCATCCACTGCGGGATGTCTGCGCTCACCGGTGCCATCACCCAGGTGGAGCTGGGAAAACGCCTGGTGGTGAAAACCGTGCGGGATGGGCGCCCCCTGGGGGTCTCCGGCTCCGGCCTGCTTTCTGCGGCCCGGGTGATGCTGGAAAGCGGCCTGCTGGATGCGGAAGGGCGGATCAGCCCCCCTGCCCCGGCAGACAGCGAATCCCCTTCCTTCCTGCGCAGCAGCATCAATGGGCGTGAGCTGCTTCTTTCCCCTGCGGATAAGAATTTCCCGCAGGATATTTTTATCAATCAGGATGATATACTGACCCTGCAAATGGCAAAGGGCTCCATCTATGCGGCCTGCCAGGCTGTGCTGAATGCCCTGGGCGCCGGGCCGGAGCAGATCAGCGAGATCCTGCTGGCAGAATCCTACCGGGCACACCTGCAGCCCCGGGATTTCCTGCGGCTGGGCCTGCTGCCCGCCGTGGATCCGGAGCGGGTCCTCTCCATCGGGAATGCCGCCTGGCAGGGTGCCTTCCTCTGCCTGAACAGCCGGCATTATCTGGAAGAGGCCCAGCGGGTAGCTGCGGAGATCCAGCTTCTGGATCTGACCACGGATCCGGTTTATGCCGCTCAGTTTATCCAGGGTATGAACTTCGGCGAACAGAAGATCAGCAGCCCCGGGAAAAACCGCCGCTTCCTGGGCAGCCGCTAAAGTTTCTTGCTTCTTCTTTTCAAAGAAGAAGGGTTTTGCTTTTTACAACCGCCCCTTTCTTGAAAGAAAGGGGCCCAAAGAACTTTGGTATTCGGGCGGCGGCTTCTGGTTTCTGTCATTGCGAGGCAGGCAAGCTGTGATTTTGCCTTGGCAAAAGCCAGCTTGGCAACGTGGCAATCTGGAGAACGCCCCCAATGGAAGCAGGGAAAGGGCTAAGATTGCCACGTCGTTCAGCTGTGTACTGCTGCGCAGTCCTGCAGCTGAACTTCCTCGCAATGACGGGGAGCAAAGGCGGCGAAGCCTATTAAAAGTTTCTTGCTTCTTCTTTTCAAAGAAGAAGGGTTTATATTTCTTTTAAAACCCCCACTTTTTTGAAAAAAAGTGGGTCAAAAAACTT
>JAUMYD010000206.1 GCA_030528765.1 Bacillota bacterium | reverse complement strand
GGACATTCCCAGGGGGGCGATCCCGCATCGCCCCCGTTATCCAATCATTATAGGAGGAACGATAAATGGTTAACTTCTCTGCGAATGATGTTAAAGACCTGCGCGAACGTACCGGCGCCGGTATGATGGACTGCAAACGTGCTCTGACCGAGGCTGAAGGCGATGTGGAAAAAGCCATCGATCTGCTCCGTGAAAAGGGCCTGGCCGCTGCTGCGAAAAAAGCCGGTCGTATTGCTGCTGAAGGTCTGGTCGGTATGGCCTTTGCCGAAGATGGCACCCAGGCTGCCATGGTCGAAGTCAACTCCGAGACCGACTTCGTCGCCAAGAATCCTGAATTCGTCGATTTCGTAGCCGCTGTTGCCAAAGCTGCTCTCGGCACTGAATCCGAAGAGCTGGATGCCCTGCTGGCTGCTCCCTGCGAAGACACTACTGTTGGTGAAGCTCTCACTGCCAAGATCGCCAAGATCGGTGAAAACATGAGTGTCCGCCGCTTCGTCCATATGGCCGGTGAAGGCAAAGTCTATGCCAGCTACACCCATGGTAATGGCAAGATCGGCGTTCTCGTTGAAATGGAAACCGCAGCTGCCGCTGCTGAAGTTGCTGAAATGGGCCGCGATGTTGCCATGCAGATCGCTTCCATGAGCCCTCTCTTCGTCAGCGAAGCTGATGTTGATCCGGAATACCTGGAGAAAGAAACCCACATCCAGATGCAGCTGGCTCTGAACGAAAACGCTGAGCTGGAAAAACCCAAACCGGAAGAAATCGTCAAGAAAATGGTCGAAGGCCGCATGAAGAAGATTCTGAAGGAAACCTGCCTGCTGGATCAGGCTTTCGTCAAGGATGGCGATCTGAGCGTTGCACAGTATGTTGAAAACTGCGCCAAGGCTCTGGGCAAAGATGTGAAGGTTACCGCTTTCGTCCGCTATCAGGTCGGTGAAGGCATCGAAAAGAAACAGAGCAACCTGGCTGAAGAAGTTGCCGCAATGAACGCGAAATAGTTTTAAATAAGAGGGACCCACTATGACGGAGCCGAAATATAAAAGATGTGTGCTGAAGGTCAGCGGCGAAAGCCTGGCCGGAGAAGCCGGTTTTGGCATAGATGCGGCAACTTTGGGCGCCTTGGCTACGGAAATCGCCGAGATCAACCGCCTGGGTGTGGAGGTTGCCCTGGTTTGCGGCGGCGGCAACATCTGGCGCGGAATGAAGGGTGCCAAGGGTGGCATGGATCGTACCACGGCAGACCATATGGGAATGCTGGCAACGGTCATTAACGCCCTTGCTCTGCGGGATGCCATCGAAAAATGTGGCATTCCCTGCCGCGTGCAGACAGGGATTCCCATGCCTTTGGTTGCTGAACCTTATATCCGTCTGCGGGCTGTTCGCCATTTGGAAAAGGGCCGCGTGGTGATTTTTGCCGCCGGTACCGGCAGTCCCTTCTTCTCTACGGATACCACTGCTTCACTCCGTGCCGCAGAGATCAATGCGGAAGCCATTCTTATGGCGAAGAAGGTGGATGGTGTCTATGATGATGACCCCAGAACCAATCCGGATGCGCATATGTTCCAGCAGCTCTCCTATTTGGATGTGCTGAATAAAGATTTGAAGGTTATGGATTCCACCGCAGCCACCCTTTGCAAGGATAACAATATCCCGATCATTGTTTTTAACATTACGGTGCCCGGGAATATGCTGAAGGCTGTGATGGGTGAAAATATAGGAACACTTCTGGGAGGCGATAACAATGATTAAAGATTTACTCAATGACGCACAGGACAGAATGGAAAAGGTAGAGAAGATCCTTATCAGTGAGTTTTCCTCCATGCGTGCCGGCCGCGCAACCCCTGCGCTTTTGGATCGGATCATGGTGGATTATTATGGTACGCCTACCCCGGTAAACCAGACTGCAAATATTTCCTGCCCGGAGCCCCGTATGATCCTGGTACAGCCCTGGGATAAAAACATGTTGGCTGCCATCGAAAAGGCCATTCTTAAATCTGATCTGGGTATTACCCCGAACAGCGATGGTACGGTGATCCGCCTGGTCGTTCCCCAGCTGACGGAAGAACGCCGCAAAGAGCTGGTCAAACAGTGCAGTAAAAAGGCTGAGGAATCCAAGGTTTC